>DASWMR010000028.1:0-12567 GCA_036399635.1 Actinoplanes sp.
AGTCGCTTGTGTCAGTTCCACCGGAGCCGGTATTGCCGCTAGCCGACCCCGTGTCCTCGTTGCCGGCCGCAGTGCTGCCGGAACCGGTACCGGTGGTGCCGGATCCCGTGCCGCCCGCGGTGCCGGTGGTGCCGGAACCCGTACTGCCGGTGGTGCCGGATCCCGTGCCGCCCGTGGTGCCGGTGCTCCCAGATCCCGTGCCGCCCGCGGAGCCGGTGCTCCCAGAACCCGTACCGCCCGCGGAGCCGGTGGTGCCGGAACCCGTACCGCCCGCGGAGCCGGCGTCTCCCGACCCGGTACCGCCGGTGCCGGCGCTGTCCTTACCGCCCCGAGCGTGATCGTTGGCCATGTTGAGCAGATCGCCCAGCGTCCAGTTGCCGCCGAGGAACACGATGACTATTGGATTGAACGACTTGGGCGAGCCACCGCAGCCGTCGTCCCAGGCCGCAAATCGCACGCCGATCCGGCCGGCGGACTCACAGGCTATGCCGCCGACAGCAGCGTCGCCGACCTGCCGAGCCTGCGCCTGATTGCCGGCGATGAGGCCAGCCGAACCACCGTGGGCAAGCGCCGCGGTCCCCGTCCCCAGCGCCATCGCTCCGGTCATCAGTCCCATGCCGACGAGGGTGAAACCGCGCGTTGTCTTCTTCATGTCACACCTTTCCGCTTGATACCGCCATGACTGCAAGAATCACAACACGAAACGGCGAGATGCATTCGGGTTTTGCCAAATATATCGTTGATCGGCGGCAGTAGGTTCCGGCACGGATAGGACCGGCGACCCGCGGGTGCACGTGACGAATTGGCCCGGCGAAACTACTCGACGAGCGGATTCCACTGGGTCATCTCAGATCGCAAAGTTCATTATCAGTGCAGGCCAGGGGCCTAGGCGGACACTCCACCCATTCCTCCGAATATCGACGCACTCCGGCCGGTGATCCGCATCGGGCGCCAGCACGCGACATTTGACCAGCCGATTATTGAGTCCTTTCGGGCCATCGTGAAGAATGCGAAGTTCAGGATCGACGTAGTCCCGCTCATGGTGGCCACCAATGAGCCTCGCACACGCCTGTCATCGCCCATGAGAATGCATTTTCACTCTCGGGCGAGTCCCCTCAGACGCGGGTTGAATCCCCGTCGAATCCGGATACAAACCACCTAGCGGAAGCTTTGGCGCCGAACGCGGCCGGTCGGCCAATCCGGTGGCCGCGCGGGTGGCGACTCCGTGGGCGCAGGAGCTGCCGACCAGCCTGGACGAGGCCCGATGGCCGACAGGCGTCCATCTCGTGGGGCCGGCGCCCAGCAGCTGCTTGATGAGCGTCGGCGAGGCCCTGGAAAGTCGCGGATACCGATATGTGGACACCTGGTGTGCCGTGTCCGTTGGTCCGCGAGACGGTCACGTCCCACCGGCCTCAACGTCTTTGATCATCTGTGCCTACTAAGGGACGGGCTTACTGGACAGCGCGCTGGCAGAGATATCGTTGTCGACGTAGACACGGGCACGCTCCCAGCCCTGGCCATCAATCAGGGGCGGTGCAGTCAGCCCCGTGAGTCCCGACCGCGTTCTCCAGGCCTCCCGGTCCTCGAAGATTCGGCAGTAGTCACCGGCTCGCTTACGATGGGTGGGCAACGCGTTCTCCAGGAGGTTTACGGGCTATGGCACGCACGCACAACACGGCTTCGCGCTCAGCCGACGGGGCGAAGGCGCCTCCCGTAGACCTTGTCGACACCACCGAGATGTACCTCCGCACGATCCTGGAGCTCGAAGAGGAGGGCGTGCCGCCGTTGCGCGCCCGGATCGCGGAGCGCCTGCACCAGAGCGGCCCGACGGTCAGTCAGACGGTCGCCCGGATGGAGCGCGACGGCCTGCTGACGGTCGAGGGCGACCGGCACCTGGTGCTGACCGAGCTCGGCCGGGCCGCCGCCATCTCGGTCATGCGCAAGCACCGACTCGCCGAGCTGCTGCTGGTCAACGTCATCGGCATGCCGTATGAGGAGGCGCACGAAGAGGCCTGCCGCTGGGAGCACGTGATGAGCGACTCGGTGGAGAAGAAGGTCTACGAGCTGCTCAACAAGCCGACCCGCTCGCCCTACGGCAACCCGATACCGGGGCTGGAGGTGCTGGACGACACGATCGGTTTCCCGGAGGCCGCGCTCACCGAGCGCAACCTGGCCTTCCCCGGGCTCACCGGCAGCGTCGTGGTGCAGCGCATCTGCGAGAGCGTGCAGACCAACGCCGACGTGCTGCGGCAGCTGCACGCGGCGGGCATCGACCCGGGTACGACGGTGACGGTTGCCCAGGAGCGCGACGGCGTCACGATCGACCGCTCCGGCGACAAGATCCGGCTGCCGCGCGAGGTCGCTTCCCGGGTGTTCGTGGCCGCGCACTGATTGCGGGCGGTAACCGCCCACGGGCTGTACGGCCTCAGCCGTTTGTCGTGTCCATCGCCTTGGCGAGGGTGAAGAGCCGGGCGTTCATCTCGGTGATGGCCGCCGGCTGGGGGTTCTTGGCGAAGGTGAAGCGCAAGGTCTGCAGTTGCTTCGCCTCGCTGAGCCAGCCGATCTCGACGACCGGGCCGTGCTCGCCGCTGGACGGCGTGTTGAGCCGGTAGCCGGCGCGGCCCAGGCCGGTGAGCTTGACCGCTTTGGCCGGCATCATGTCCGCGGTGAACTGCTTCGCCGTGGCCGGGGTGCTCTCCACCACCGAGATCGCCAGATCGGGCCAGTTGCCGGCCACCGTCTGCACGACGCACGTCGAGGTGTTGTCGACCTGGTCGGCGGCGGCCACGTTGAACGTGACACCGATCATCTCTTTGATGAAGGCGTAGTCCCACAGAATGCAGGCGCCGCCGGCCGACGCCGCCGGCTGCTCGATCAGCTCCACCGGCGGGAGTGCCGCGGCATCGGCTTTCTCGTCGTTGTCGCAGCCCGCCAGCGCGAGCAGCACGACGGCACCGAGGAACACGGAACGCGAACGCACGAGTGACCCTCCCGAGTGATCCGGGGCACACCGTACTGCCCCTTTCGGGGGAAGCGAAAGACCGCGTCAGACACCATTCGCGTACGGACAGTGACGGCACCCGCGATTACAGCAGGTGCCGCGGCGGGCCAGGAATCCGGCGGTGAGCACGAAGAGACCGGTATCCGGGTCGAGGTAGCCGGCGTCGTCGGCGGCGAGCGCGGCCGAGTGCGCGGTCAGGATCTCGGTCCGCCGCGGATGATCGAGCGGGAGCCGGGACGGGTGCGGCTCGGTCAGGGCCCGATTGTCCAACGGCCTGTTGTCCACAGGCTGACCTTAGGGTGCTTGAGTCGCGACGCTCAGCGGCCCTGATTGTTCGAGGAGAAGCATTGATCAACGATCGCCTGATCGACGCCGGTGAGCTGCCGCTGGCGGTCCGGGACTTCGGCGGGGAGCAGCGTCCACTGCTGTTGCTGCACGGCACCGGCGGCAACCTCGCCACCCTGACCACCCTGGCCCGGGCGCTGCGCCCGAACCACCGGGTGATCACCGTTGACCTCCGGGGCCACGGCCGCTCTGGCGACGGTACCTGGACGTGGAACGCGGCGCTCGGCGATCTCGCGGCGGTCTGCGTGCAGATGGAGCTGGAGCG
This sequence comes from Actinoplanes sp., assembly GCA_036399635.1. GTDB lineage: Bacteria > Actinomycetota > Actinomycetes > Mycobacteriales > Micromonosporaceae > Actinoplanes. The sequence continues at coordinate 3,612 of DASWMR010000028.1, forward strand.
GCCCGCGGTGGTCGGCCACTCGCTCGGCGGCGTGCTGGCCGCCCTCTGGGGGCAGCGTCACCCCGAGGCGCCGGGCGTGGTCAGCCTGGCCGGCAACCCGCCGCCGATCCGGCCCGAGCACCTGCCCGGGATCGATCCGGTGACGGCAGCGGCCGAGCTCGCCGAGTTGCGCGCGGTCGCCGACCGGGGCCAGTCCGAAGCGGGCCGGGTGATCAAGGCGGACCAGCTGGTCGACCTGCTGGAGCGGCAGCGGACGGCGGCACGGGAGATCGGCGCCGACGAAAAGGTGTGGATCGAGGGCGTTCGGCGCAATCTGGCGCAGCGCGACGGCGAGACCTCGATGCGGCCGTCCGCGGGGGCGACGGCCGAGATTCGTACGCTGATGGAGGAGCTCGATCTCGGCCCGGTGTACGCCGGTACGACATGCCCGGGACTGGTCGTGCTGCCGACCCGCAGCCGCCCCGACCAGGAGGCGTTCGAGGAGCTCTACGCGGCGCACCGCCGCTTCCTGGTGGAGCAGGCCAAGGCGGCCGGGCACGTGCGCTACCTCTCGCTGCACGACGCGTCGTCCGCGATGGTGTTCGAGCAGCCCGCGGTCCTGGCCGGCCTGATCACCGACTTCCTGAGCGGTTCGAGTTAGCCGGCGCCGAGCCGGGGCCGGCGGCGGGATCGACCGCGGTAGCAGGGTCGGCCGCGGTAGCAGGGTCGGCCGCGGTAGCAGGGTCGACCGCGGTAGCAGGGTCGACCTCGGCGGGGAGTTCGGGTAGGGGTCTCGCGGCTGAGGCGGCGAACAGGCCGATCAGCAGGGCGCCGAAGGCGCACGTGATGGCTCGCAGCACACCGATGTGTTCGGCCAGCATGCCGATCAGCGGGGGGCCGGCCAGGAACGCGCCGTAGCCGATCGAACCGGCCACCGACACCCGGATCGCGGCCCGGGTCGGGTCGTCGGCCGCGGCACTCATGCCGATCGGGAAGCCCATGGCTGAGCCGGCGCCCCAGAACAGGGCGCCGACCAGGGCCAGCGGCACGGCCACGCCGGAGGCCACCAGCAGCAGGCCGATCGCTGCGGAGGCGGCCGTGAGGCGGAGCACCAGCACCCGGCCCCAGCGCTCGATGGCGTACCCCCCGAAGAGCCGGCCCAGCGTCATCGCCGTGACGAAGAGGCCGAAGCCGATGGCCGCCAGGGTGTCCTCGGTGCGGTAGCCGTCGACCAGGCTGATCGCCAGCCAGTCGTTCGCGGTGCCCTCGGCGAAGCCGAAGCCGAGCATGATCAGGCCGATCAGCACGGTGCGCGGCTCGCGCCAGGCCTGCGACACCTTCATCGGGTGCGACTCCCCCGCCGGCAACGGATGGTGGGGCAGGAACTGACGTACGGTCGGAAATGTCACGACGGCCGTGAGGGCCGCGGTGAGATAGAGCTGCGCCCAGATCGGCAGGCCGGCGGCCGCGCCCAGGGCGCTGAAGCCGGCGCCGAGCACCGTGCCCAGGCTGAAGCCGGCGTGGAACCTCGGCATGATCGTGCGGCCGAGGCGGCGTTCGACATCGGCGCCCTCGACGTTCATCGAGACGTCCCAGGTGCTGTTGCCGATGCCGGTCAGAATCATGCCGAGCCCGGCCACCCAGACCGTGCCGGTCAGTGTGCCGGTGGCGAGGCCGCTCAGGCCGAGCACCATCGAGCTGCTGCCGAGCAGGATCGCCCGGCCCGGGCCGACCCGCTGCACCAGCGGCCCGGAGAGCGGGATCGAGGCGATCGCCGCCGCCGACAGGCACAGTAGGAGCAGACCAAAACCGGCCGCCGACAGGTGCAGGCCGTCGCGCACCGCGGGGGCGCGGGCGAGCCAGCCGGCGTAGGCCAGGCCGTTCGTCGCGAAGGTGAGGCCGACTGCCACCCGGGCCCGGTCGAGACGACGTCGCTCGAGCTCGGTGCTTGTCACCCCAGAAACTTACACGTTAAAGCGTCACCCTGCTCAGCCGATCCGGATGACCTTGGCGACGCTCGGCACCCCCTTCGAGTCCATCGCGAAGAGCATCCAGTAGCCGGGCACCGCCACGCCCGGGTCAGCCGGGATGGTGAGCTCGTAGCTGCCGTCCTCGGCCGGGGCCGGCACCAGCGACAGGCGCCGCTGGTCGGTGTTGACGCTGTGCGTCGCCGAGCCCATCCGCACGATGGCGAACGCGGTCACCGCCCGGCTGGTGCCGACCATGATCTTGGCGCCGTTCGCCGTGGACGCCGGCGCCGCGGTGATCGACGGTCGGGCGGCCGGGGAGCCGTCGGCGTTCAGCAGGTAGGGCGGTGTGAAGATCTGGCCGTCGAAGTGGTTCGTCGAGCAACCGGTACCGCATAGCCCGCCGCCGCCGGCGAACACCCGGCCGTCCGGCATGAGCAGGCTCACGCTGTGGTACGTCCGGGGCACGGTCGCTGTCGCCATCGTGGTGAACGATTCACTGACCGGGTCCCACATCTCGGCGCTCAGCACCGCGGCGTTGTCCGAGAACGGCACCGCGAAGTTCTGCCCGCCGACCACCACGACCTTGCCGTCCGGCAGCACGACGCTGTTGTGGAACACGCGGGTGTTCGCCATCGAGGCGACCTTGCGGGTGGACACCGTGCTGCCGGCGACGGTCAGCACGTACGCGTTCGCGGTCGCGCCGACCTGCTCGTAGCTCGGCGCCCCGCCGATCGTCAGGATCTTGCCGGCGTCGTACATGACCGCGTTGCCGTTCATCGCGTCGCCGTCGTCGCCCCTGGTCCCAGCCGCAGCGACCGAGCCGGTGCCGGACACGTCGTACCAGTTCATCTTGCGGCTCGGGCCGGCCTGCAGCACCTTCCCGCCGCTCCAGGCGAACAGCCAGGCGTGATTGTCCTTGCGGTAGTCGCCGTTCGGGTTGGCGTCCGCGGTGAGCATCGGCAGCGCGTCCGCACCGGGCAGCGCGACCCAGCCGCCGGACGGCGACCAGATCTCGCCGGCCTTGTGCGGTGCGCCGTTCACGCCGCCGCGCGGTCCGCTCCACGACCCGCCGATGGTGAAGACCCGCCCGTCGCCGAGTGTCACGCTGGCCTGGTAGCCGCGCGCCGTCTTCATGTTCGGGCCGGTCGTCCAGGCGTCCGTGGCCGGGTTGTAGATGCTGGTCTTCTCGCTGTTGTTGCCGCCGGTGACCAGGACCCGCCCGTCCGGCAGCATCGAGATGCCGGGGCAGAACATGTCGTGCCCGGTCTGGGTGACGGTGCGCTGGGTGACCACCCCGGTCGCCGGGTCGTAGGTCGCGGTGACCGTGCCGCCGGTGCCGCCGGAGTAGTTGTCCTTCTGGAACGCGGACCAGGTGAGGATCTTCCCGTTCGGCAGCTGAGCGGCGGCCACCGGCACGAGCGGGAAGCCGACCGGCACACTCCAGGTGCCGCGCTTGGGCACCACCGCGCCGGCCGGGCCGAGCAGGTTGATCTCGGCGGCGGCGCTCCATGGCCCCCGGTTGCCGGCCTCGGAGACCGCGGTCAGCCGCACGTAGCGAGCGCCGACCGGCGGGAAGAGGACGGTCTGCAGCCCCGGATTGTCGGCGAAGACGCCGTCGGAAATGCGGTCGGTCCAGGTGTCGCCGTCCGGCGAGGTGGCGATCTTGTATTTGCCGATCCGGCCGTTCGCCGAGGCGGCCGGGCGGGGCAGGTAGGAGAGCCCGCCGACGGTGACCGACTCGTGCAGGTCGAGGGTGAGCGTGTGCGGCAACGGCGCGGCCGGCGCGGGCGCGTACCTGCTGTGCCAGAAGGTGGCCGCGTCACCGTCCAGCACCAGGCCGGCCGAGGCGTTCAGCGCCGTCGTCTCCTGGCTGGACGCGGCAACCGTCCAGCCGGTGCGAGACAGCGTCGGGTTCGACCGGCCGAGCAGATTAATCTCAGCGGCGGCGCTCCACGGCCCGCGTCTACCGGCTTCGGCGAGCGCGGTCAGCCGGACGTACCGGGCCAGTCTCGAGTCGAAGGTGACCGTCTGCGCGGTCTTGACGTCGACGAAGCTGCCGCTCGCCGCAACCGGCCCCCAGGTGGCACCGTCCATGCTGGTCTCGATGCGGTATTGGCCGATCGTGCCGTTCTTGGACGCGTCCTGTCGGGTCAGGTACGTCAGGCCGGAGACCAGGTTGACGCCGTGCATGTCGATCCGGAACCAGTGCGGCAGCGGGTTGGCCGGTGCCGGGGCGTACTTGCTGTGCCAGAAGGAGGCGGTGTTGCCGTCGAGCGCGTTGACCACCGCGCCGCTCATCGCGGTGGACTCCGCGCTGTCCGCGTTGCCGGTCCAACCGGTGCGCGGGAGCACCGGATCGGTGCCGCCGAGCAGGTTGATCTCGGCGGCGGCCGTCGAGTTGCCCCGGGCGCCCGCTTCGCTCAGCACGTTGAGCCGCACGAAACGGGTCACCACCGTGTTGATCGTGACGGTCTTGACCAGCGCGTCGTCGGCGAAGGTGCCGGTCGCCAGCGGTGTACTCCAGGCGCTGCCGTCGTCGCTGATCTGCACGGTGTACTGGCCTATCCGGCCGGTCGCCGAGCCGGACGCCGGCAGATAGCTGAGGCCGCCCACCGCGACCCGATTGTGTGTGTCGATGGTGAGCACGTGCGGGAAGGCGGTCTCGGCGGTGCGCCAGGCGGTATCCGGGTCACCGTCGAGCACGTCGGCCGCCGAGTCCTGACCGTCGTCGGCGGTCACCGTGAAGGACGTACGCGGCAGCGGCGCCGGGATCGGCAGGGCGGCCGCGACCGGAACCACCGGCGGCAGGACGTGGCCCGCGTGCGGATCGGCCAGCGTGGACGGTCGGCCGTCCTCGGCGTCGTGTAGTGCCACCGCGGTTGCGGTCAGTAAGCACAGGACCGTGGTGGCGGCCGCGCGCGGCCACCGAGTGTTCCCCCGCATTTTCCCCCCAGGCATCGCTGGGAAGAGACATACGGGGCCGGGGGCTCCCAAAGGTATCGACCCGGCGCCACAAATTCTGCCGCCGAGACCAGGTGACAGGAGGACCTGCGGGTCGTACGCTACGCCGGCTCACCGGTTATATGGGAAGACGAATAGCAAACGCAGCATTTTGGACAGTCGCAATTGGTAGCTACCGCCCAATCGTCGGTTTGTTGACCTTAGGCCCGTTTAACCGCTCACCCAAACGATCAAACGCCGGCTAAGCTGCCGAAGGATCAGGTCGGGGATGCGGCAGGCGGCCGAAGAGGTGGCTAGAAGCGGCCTGCAGTCGGCGCCAGCCGCGCTGGCCGCGAGCCGGGTGACGCTGTTGGACCCGCTGCGCTACCGGGTCGTGTGCGACCGCACCACCCGCAGCCGGGTGGAGGGCATTTCGGTCATCGGCACCCGTATTTTTCTCCGACGCCGTGGTTCGCGAAGCCACCACGGTGGCAAGCGCCGGATTCTCGATTCACATTCGTCGATATCGGGGGTGCGGATTTCCGATCTAGCGGGCACACTTGCTCCGGTGGAAGGTCGGCGAGTGCTCGGTGGCCGCTACACATTGCTGAACGAGCTTGGCAGTGGCGGCATGGCCGTGGTTTGGCATGCCCGTGACGAGGTGCTGGGCCGGCCGGTCGCGGTGAAACTGCTTGCCGCCCGCTCGGCCGGCGATCCACACTCCCGCGCCCGGATCCGCGACGAGGCACGCGCTGCGGCCAACCTGTTGCATCCGAATATCGCGCAGGTCTACGACTTCGGCGAGGCGACCGACGGCCAAATCCCGCTGCCCTACGTGGTGATGGAGTTGGTCAACGGCCCCACCTTGCAGGATCGGGCGATGTCCGGCCCGCTGCCACCGCGCACGATCTTCCGGATCTGTGGCGAGGTGGCGGCCGCGCTGGCCTACGCCCACGCCGCGGGACTGGTGCACCGCGACATCAAGATGGCGAACATCCTGGTCACCAAGAGCGGCGCCAAGGTGGTCGACTTCGGCATTGCCGCGGCAATCGGCCCGCTGTCCGAAGACATGCTGGTCGGCACCCCGGCCTACCTCGCCCCAGAGCGCCTCACCGGTGACGCGGTGGTGCCGGCCTCGGACGTGTACGCGCTCGGCGTCCTGCTTTACCGGCTGCTCGCCGGGCACCCGCCATGGAGCGTGGAGAGCACGACGGAAATGTTCGAGGCGCACGTATGGGTCGAGCCGGCGCCGCTGCCCGCGCTTGCCGGCGTGCCACCCACGGTTGCCGACTTGGTCGGCCGCTGCCTGCGCAAGGACCCACGGTCACGGCCCACCGCGAGCGAGGTGTCATCCGCTCTGGCGGACGCGGCGGAAGCGGCGCCCATTACCGAGGATGTACGCCGGGAGACCGCGCTCCACCAGGCCCCGGCCGTTGCGGCGATGGCGAGTGGACGGCCCGCTCCCGCTGAGCTGGCACCCGATCTGACGCCCGCGACCTGGGCGTTCGCGCCGGGCCGACCGGGTCACGCAGAGCCGTCCGCGCCGTCCGCGCCGCCCGGTTGGGTGCCTCATCCGCGACCGGCGGGCGGGCCACGAAACGGTGTGCCGGTTGGATCGGCGGCCGCGGTCGGTCCGGCCCGCAGCGGCGGAGCGCGACCCGCCGGTGCGGGCGGGGGCGGCGCTCCCCGCGTACAGCCGCGGAAGCGTCGTTATCTCCTGGCCGGCGGTGGTCTCGCGGGCCTGATCGGTGCGGTGCTGGTCGCCTGGTTCGTAAGCTCGAACGGGAACGTGGGCGGGGAGCCATTCGCCGCGGCCGCCTCGGCGCCCGCCAGGGGCGTCATCGTCGCACCCTCCGCGCCGGTAAGTATCGCTTCGTTACCAGCTGTGACCAGCCAACCGGCACCTCTGGCGAGTGCCGGCAGCGGCTCGCCCACGCCCAGCCGACCGGCGAGGACGTCCCGCCCCCCGGCCGATGGAGCGCCGGCCCAGCCGGGCCAGCAGGACAACCCCCCAACGACGCCATCGACTACCGCAACGACGGAGTTCGATCCGCCGCCCCTCGATCCCCCGCCGGTCGGCACCCGCCTGATCGTGACCGGTGGGGTGGTCTACGCCACCTGCTCAGCCGTCTCGGCGGAGCTGACCGGCTGGGAGCCCGCATCCGGATTCACCGTGGCCGGTGTCGACCCGGGCCCGGCAGCGATGGCCATGATCACCTTCGCCGGCACCGACGCGTGGTACGAGGCGACCGTGACATGCGTGGACGGCTCCCCGACGTCGGTCGTCGTGCAGGTCTAGCAACGTTTGCTCTTCAGCTGTAGCAAGGGCGGTCCCGGATCTCCGGAACCGCCCTTTTGACAGGCGCTTCAGCACTCAGGCGGCACTCCGCCGAAGATCAGCTGCAGCCGGAGGTCGAGCCGCAGCCCTCGCAGACGTAGCAGCTTCCGGCGCGGCGCATCTTCGTGCCGCAGGTGAAGCAGAGCGGCGCGTCGGCGTGCTGGCCGGTGACCGCCTCGAGCAGTTCGGTGGACGAGCCGGCTGAAGCCGGTGCGACCCTTGGCGGTTCCACCGGGGCCTTCGTCGTGGCCTCCGGGGCCCTCGTCGTGGCCTCCGGGGTCTCCACCGGAGCAGCCTCCACCGGAGCCTCCACCGGGGCGGAAGCGGCCATGCCGGGCAGGTCGACGGCGGCAGCCTCGGCTGCGGCCTCCGCCTGGACCTGCTCGACGCGCTCCTTGGCGGTGAAGATGCCCAGCTCGGCGCGGGTGTCGTAAGGCAGGAAGTCCAGCGCCAGGCGACGGAAGATGTAGTCCATCACCGACGCTGCCATACGCACGTCCGGGTCGTCGGTCATGCCGGCGGGCTCAAAGCGCATGTTGGTGAACTTGCTGACGAACGTCTCGAGCGGGACGCCGTACTGGAGCCCTATCGAGATCGCGACCGAGAAGGCGTCCATGACGCCGGCCAGGGTCGAACCCTGCTTCGACATCTTGAGGAAGACCTCGCCCAGGCCGTCATCCGGGTAGGACGACGCGGTGAGGTAGCCCTCGGCGCCGCCGACCGAGAAGGAGACCGTCTCCGACGGGCGCTTCTTCGGCAGCCGCTTGCGGACCGGGCGGTACTCGACCACCTTCTCCACGACCCGCTCGACCTCTTTTGCTACCTCTTTTTCCTCCGCAACCGGAGCCGTCTTGCTCTTCGACGCGGACAGCGGCTGGCCGACCTTGCAGTTGTCGCGGTAGATCGCCAGTGCCTTCAGACCGAGCTTCCAGCCTTGGTAGTGGATCTCCTCGATCTCCTCCACGGTCGCCGTCTCCGGCATGTTGACCGTCTTGGAGATGGCGCCGGAGATGAACGGCTGCACCGCGGCCATCATCCGGACGTGGCCCATCGGGGCGATGGCCCGCTCGCCCATCGCGCAGTCGAACACCGCGTAGTGCTCCGGCTTGAGACCGGGCGCGTCGACCACGTTGCCGTGCTCGGCGATGTGCTCGACGATCGCCTCGACCTGCTCCTCGGGATAGCCGAGGCTGCGCAGCGCGCGCGGCACGGTCTGGTTGACGATCTGCATCGAGCCGCCGCCGACGAGCTTCTTGAACTTGACAAGGGCCAGGTCGGGCTCGATGCCGGTGGTGTCGCAGTCCATCATCAGGCCGATGGTGCCGGTCGGCGCGAGCACCGACGCCTGCGCGTTGCGCCAGCCGTTCTTCTCGCCGATCTTGTTGCCGTTCTGCCACTGCCGGGTGGCCTCCCGCACGATCTCGGTGGCGACCGCGCCCACCGGACGGATCGCGTCGTTGGCTGCGGCGTGCTTGCGCATGACTCGCTTGTGCGCGTCGGCGTTGCGGGCGAACCCGTCGTAGGCACCCACCACACCGGCCAGCTCAGCGGAGCGGCGGTACGCCGTACCGGTCATCAGCGAGGTGATCGCGGCGGCGACGCCACGGCCGGACTCCGAGTCGTACGGGTGGCCGGTCGCCATCAGCAGGGCGCCGATGTTCGCGTACCCGATGCCCAGCTGGCGGTAGGCGCGGGTGGTGACCCCGATCTTCTCGGTCGGGAAGTCGGC
>DASWMR010000029.1:0-12326 GCA_036399635.1 Actinoplanes sp.
TACCTGCCGTGGCGGTCCCGGCCGTACGCGATCGCCAACGCGCCGCGCCCGGACGGTGTCCTCGAGTTCCACGTGCGGGCGGACGCACGGCCCCACCTCTCCTACGCCCTGGTCGATCGGTTGAAGCCGGGCGACATCCTCGGGCTGGGCCGGCCGGCCGGATCGCTGACCATCGACCCGTACTCCCGCCGGGATCTGGTCTTCGTGACCGGGGGAACCGGGCTGGCCCGGGCGAAGGCGTTGATCGACGATCTGGTCCGCTACAACCGCATCCGGTGGATCCACCTGTTCCGCGGCGAGCGCCGCCGAGCGGACTTCTACGACCGGGCAGACCTCGACCGGCTCGCCGAGCGGCATCCGTGGCTGACCGTGGTGCGGGCGACGAGCGAGGAGCCGGACGAATACGGCCGGCAGGCGGCGATTTCGGACGTGGTGCTGCGGCACGGCCCATGGCCCGACCACGATTTTTACGTCTGCGGCTCGACGGCAATGGTGGAGGCGACGATGCGCGGCCTGGGCCGACTGGGGGTGCCGCCGGCACGCATCCACCCCGCTCCGGAGTGATCCGCGGCCGTTCCTTGTTGCACCACTCCGGTGAGTAACTCATCCCGGAATCATCCATCTTGGAAGAGACGGTAGAGACGATTCTGTAAACGTCCGCGCCCCGTCCGCGCCTCGTCAGCTCAGTTCCGGGACGCCACCGAGCATGCTGCTGGTCAGCGCGCGCACCTCGGCCCGCAACTGGTCGGCGCGGTCCAGGCGGCCGGCCTGCTCATACTGGTCCGCCGCGGACTCCCGCTCGGCGATCTCGGCCCGGACAATCCGCTCCACATCAGACTTCGTCAGCACCCGGCGGGCCACTTCGGTCGCCCCCACCCCGATCGGCAGCTGCTCGATCGCGAGGCTCGGCCGCGTACCGTCGTCGGCCGGCACGATCGCCTCGGCATTGTCGATCGCCGCGATGGTCGCGCGCAGCGCCGCCACGGCGGCACGGTCGCGGGCCTTCATCGCGGTCGGCAGCGCGTCGCGGAGGCGTTGCCGAAGCGGGTTCTCTGTCATCCCGCGACGCTAGTCCTCGCACGCCCGGCCGTCAGCCGATTTGCCGCCGGCGGTGGAGGTGGCGGGCGCAGGTGGTCCGCCGCCAGCCCGACGGCACGTGGCTGCGAGTGCTCGATCAGCCCGAGTTCACTCCACCGACGCCCTGACCTCAACAGCCTCGGCGGTCGTGCAAAGCACCGTGCCGAGACCGGCGATCTCGCGGAAGCCCTGGTCATTCGCCTGCGAGACGGCGTCGGTGACCAGCACCACGCGGTAGTCGCGTTCGTGTGCCTCGATGATGCTGGAGCGCGGGCAGTTGGGCAGGTTACAGCCGGCGAAGACCAGAGTGTCCACGCCGTGGCCGGCCAGCAGCTCGTCCAGCTTGGTGCGATAGAAGGCGCCCCACCGCGGTTTGTAGAGGGCGTATTCCTTCGGCCCGAGCAGTTGAGGCTCGCCCCGCAGCAGGGCTTCGTCGTCCAGCTCGTCCTCGGTGGGGCCCAGGCCCGGCGCCAGCAACCGGCCGGGCGTGCCCGGGCGCACCAGGTTGGCGCCGGCCTGCACCAGGCCGCGACGCACCCGGTCGACGTCCTGACCGTCCGCGGGGTAGAGCCGCACGACGTGCACGATCGGCCGCCCGGCAGCTCGGAACGCCGCGGTCAGCTTGCCCAGGTTGGGCAGCACCTCTGTGGTGCCGGACAACGCATAGGGCCCGTCGGAGAGGAAGTCCCGCTGCATATCGATGCTGATCAACGCCGAAGTGTCCCAATGAGGGGCGACATGCGGATCGACAGACATGAGCCAAGGATCCCACGGTCCGACCGCCTCGCCGGTGCGGGGCAGCCGGACCGCGCAGGATCAGAGAGACCGCGCAGGATCAGAGAGTCAGCCGCTGACCTGGGTAGATGCGGTTCGGGTTGGTGACCGTCCCGCGGTTGATCCGGTGCAACGCGTGCCAGCCGCCCGGCACGCCCTTCCGCGTCGCAATGGTGGCCAGCGTGTCGCCGGAGCGCACCACGTAGACGACGGTGTACGGCCTGCGGACCGCCCGCCGCGCCGTCGTGGCGGTGAGCGCGGCCTGATCGACCACCCGCACCGCGGTGGGCACCTCGGACCGAGCGGCCCGGGCCGCCGCGGCGAGGGCCGCGGCCCGGCCCAGGCTGGCCGCCGAGCGCGACGCCGACCTGGCTTCGGAGCGGCCCAGGCGCGTGTTCGGGCGCGCCGTCGACTTGACCTCGGAGCGGGCGGCGGGCCGCTTCGCCCGGCTGGTGGACGTTCGGGACGACCTCTTGGCCGACGGTGAGCCCTCGGTGTTCCGACCCCGGTAGTGCTTGCCGGACCCGGCCTTCCGACCGCAGACCGGCCAGGCGCCCAGGCCCTGCCCGCGCAGCACCCGCTCGGCGATCCGGATCTGTTCCGCGCGGCTCGCCCGGTTCGCGGTGCTGGCGTACTTCGTGCCGCCGTGCGCCTTCCACGTGCCCCGGCTGAACTGCAGCCCGCCGTGGTAGCCGTTGCCGGTGTTGATGCGCCAGTTTCCCCCGGATTCGCACTGGGCGATCGCATCCCAGTTGACGCCGGATGCCAGCGCTGGGGCGGACGCCCGCGAGGGGGCGGCGGTTGCCTGCCCCGGGGCGACCGGTGCCAGTAGGGCGACCGTGCTCACCACACCGATGGTCAGCCGGGCATGCTTATGGATCTTTACCATGATTCTGAACCCTCCACGCCTACGAGGTCAGCTGTCGGGTTCGGGCCGAGGAGCCCGGCCGCAAGGGCGGCTTCACCCCGAGGCGCGCGTGCGCGCCGAGGAACGTGGGTCCCCCGCTCCATGCCTTGGGTTTGAGTTCCGGCGGGCGGCGGCATGGACTCGGCATTCCGCCCGCGGTGCCCGCGATGGCGGACCGGCCGACGGTAACCACATCGAGGCGCCCGATATGCGGAAACGCAAAACTACCGAGGAGTAACGGCGGCGTGCGGCGGCCGGAATCTAGGGCAGAATCGGCAACCATGAGCGAACCCGTCCGCGAGCACGACATCGTCGTCTACGGTGCATCCGGCTTCGTCGGTGTCCTGGTGGCACAGCACCTGGCTGAGCACGCGCCGGCCGGTACGCGCATCGCGCTGGCCGGGCGGTCCGCAGCGAAGCTGGCCGACGTCAACCGGCGGCTGGGCGTCGACTGGCCGATCCTGCTCGCCGAGGCGACCGACGACGCGGCCCTGGAACGGCTCGCCACGTCGGCCCGGGTGATGCTCACCACTGTCGGTCCGTACGCCAAATATGGCCGGCCACTCGTGCGAGCGTGTGCGGTGGCGGGTACCCACTATGTCGACCTGACCGGCGAGGTGCTCTTCGTGCGGGCCAGCATCGACGAGAACGACGCGGTGGCGCGCAGCTCCGGCGCCCGCATCGTGCACTCCTGCGGGTTCGATTCGGTCCCGTCCGACCTGGGCGTGCACGTCCTGCATGCGGCGGTGGCGGCGGACGGCGCCGGCGAGTTGACCGACGCGACGATGGTGGTGACCAGCATCCGCGCGGGGATCAGCGGTGGCACCGTCGACTCGATGCGCAACCAGCTCGACGTGGTGCGGACGGATCGCCGGCTGCGGCGGATCGCCGCCAGCCCGTACTCGCTGAGCCCGGACCGATCCGCCGAGGCCGACCTGGGCCGGCAGGACGACATGGCCACCGTCCGCGGCGACACGGTCGACCCCGCACTGCGCGGCACCCTGGCACCCTTCGTGATGGCGTCCTACAACACCCGGGTGGTCCGGCGCAGCAACGCGCTGCGCGATTGGGCGTACGGTCGCCGGTTCCGCTACCGCGAGCTGATGAGCGTCGGCACGTCCCCGTTGTCCGGCCTGGTTGCCGCCGGCACGAAGCTCGGCCTCGGCGCCCTGGTGGCCGGCCTGATGCTGCCGCCGACCCGGTTCGTGCTCGATCGTCTGCTGCCCAAGCCGGGCGAGGGCCCGGGCGAGAAGGCGCGCCGCGAGGGTCACTTCACCATGGACTTCTTCGCCACGACCACTACCGGGGCCCGATATCGCGCGCGGTTCCGCGCCCAGGGCGATCCGGGCTACGTGGCCACTGCCGTCATGCTCGGCGAGTCGGCGCTGGCCCTGGTGCACGACCGGGACGCGCTGCCACCCGGCGGGGGCGGCGTGCTGACGCCGGCCACCGCCCTGGGCGATGCGCTGGTGTCCCGGCTACGCGCGGCCGGCATGGAGATCAGCTCCCGGCGGCTCGAGCCGGTGAGCGGGTAGCCCAACGGGATTACGGCTGCTCGGCGAGCAGGGCCGCGGCGATCCCGGCCAGGTGCTCGGCGAGCTCGTCCGGGTCGTCGCTCATCTCCCGGATGATCCAGTCGACGATCACCTCGCTCACGCCGGCGACGAGGGCCAGCAGCGTCCGGTCGTACCGGAGCCGGTCGTCGCGGAGCCGGTCGTCGCCCTGCGCCCCCGCCCGGCGCACGAAGTGCCCGAAGAATTCGGCGTTGCGGCGGGAGAGGGCGCGGCGGCGGATCGCCGAGCGGGGTGCGTTGATGTAGATGAGCCGGGCTCTGTCCGGATGGTCGCGGAGCTGGCCGATGTGCACCCGCAATGCCCGCCGGAGTGAGTCGGTCAGGGTGGCCGAAGCGTCCGCCATGGCACTGGCCATGCCCTGCTGCACCCAGTCGTTCAGCTCGCGGTGGACGGCGCCGATCAGATCCTCGCGGTCGACGAAATGCTCGTAGAAGTACCGCTTCGAGACCCGGGCGCCGGTGCAGACGTCGGCCACCGTGACCGCGTCGTAATCGCGCGTCCCGAAGAGGTGCACCGCGGAGGCGACGATGCGCACGCGGCGATCGCTGGACCGCTGCACGCGGGACAGACCACCGTACGTATCGCCCCGTCGCGTGGAGACCCCGCCCTGATCGTTCACATCGATAACCGTAAACGTCTTCGGGTATTTCGGTGGCCCTGGTCACCGCGGGTCCGGGACGAAATAACAGTTTCGAGAGGGTGATTCTGCTCACTCGAGCCGGTGAGATGAGTAACGACTCATGGCTTCATATCGATCACTACTGGCCGCAACCGGGTATATCCGGGCAGGATCAGATCATGGCCGGCAGCCGGGTTCCGTATCCACTCACGCTGGAGGGAGACGGCATCGTGCTGCGCGACTGGCGCTCGGCTGACCTGGACGACCTGGTCACGATGCTCGACGAGCCGGACATCGCCCGCTGGACGCCGATGCCGTCGCCGTTCGACACCGAAGCCGGACTCGCGTACCTGAAGCGCGCCCATCTCGGCCGCACCAGCGGCCAGCGGATTCAGCTCGCGATCACCACGGACGGCGGCCGGCCTCTCGGCGAGGTGCTGCTCTTCGGCATCGACAGCGGCCTCAAGGAGGCCGAGTTCGGCTATCTGGTGGGCACCCAGCATCGCCGGCGCGGGCTGGCGTCGGGCGCACTGTCACTTCTCTCCGCGTACGCCCGCAGCACGCTGCAGCTGAACCGGCTGTTGCTGCGGATCGATCCCGGCAACACGCCGAGCACCGCGGTGGCGCGTCGCTGCGGGTACCGGCTCACCGGCGAGCCCCCGATCCTGCAGGCCGGGCCGTACGGCCCGACCAGCCTGGACACCTGGGAACTCGTCGGCGGTCAGGCCGACGCCCGGCTGGACCGGCGGCGAAATGTCGCAGCCCGGCGGTACGGTCGTCGCAGTTAGCCCGGCCCATGCGGCCCGGCCTGTGCGGGAGGTGTCGTGGTCGGCTTCGATCGTGCCCAGGTGATGGCCTACCGGGTGGCCGCCCTCGGGCTCGCCGCCCGGGGCTCCGCGCGCCCGGCCGACCTGGCCGTGCTCGATTTGGGCCTGCAGGAATACACCCCCGGCTCGCTGCAGACGGCCCTGGCCGCGCGCACCACCGCCGAGCCCGCCGACGACCGTCTGCTCATGGTGTGGGCCGCCCGCGGCGCGCCGCACCTGCATCGCCGCGCCGACCTGGCGGCGTTGGTCAAGCAGTTCTGGCCGGTCAGCGACGCGGACGCCGCGGCGCGCATCAAGAGCGGGCAGATCCCGGCCGGTGGCCGGCTCGGCATCGAGGCGTTCCGGGTGACCGCCGAGGCGTTCCGCGCGGTGCTGCGCTCGCCGATGCCGCGCGGCGAGGTGAGCACCGAGATCAGCCGGCGAGTGCCGGGCGAGCTGACCTATGAGTGCCAGGGCTGCCGGGCCCGGCACATCGCGAGCAACGTCTGGCAGCACTCCGGGCTGGCCGGCGGCGTCGAGGTGGTGTCCCGCGGCCGGGACGCGATGCTCGCCCCGATCGCCGAGGCACCGCCGCTGCCCGCCAAGAACGCCGGTATCGGCGATCTGATCACGACCTACCTGCGGTTTCTCGGTCCGGCGACCCCGCTCGAGGTGGGGAAATATCTGGGCAGCAGTACCGCCGAGATGCGCCAGGTCTGGCCCACCGAGCGGTTGGCCGAGGTCACCGTCGACGGCCGCAAGACCTGGCTGCCCGCCGACGCGGTCTCCGGCCTGACGTCGGCCGAGCCGGCCGCGGGGGTCCGCTTCCTCCCACCGATGGACCCGTTGCTGCAAGCGCGCGACCGCGACCTGCTGGTGCCCGAGCGTGCCCAGCAGAAGGAGGTGTGGCGCATCCTCGGCAACCCGGGTGCGCTGTTGGTCGACGGTGCGGTGGCCGGTGTCTGGCGGGCAAAGATGTCCGGCCGCAAGCGGGTCCAGCTGACCGTTACGCCGTTCGTCGAGCTTCCCGCAAAGCTTCGCAAACTGCTCGAAGAGGAGTCGGCAGCGGTGGCGCGGGCGCGCGGGGTCCCCGACGCCACCGTCACCTTCGAGTAGCCGAAGCCATCGACGAGCGACGCTGGATTATCGGGCCGGGCAGTGGGCAACCGGTCGATGTGGAGAGACGATGTGCGTTCTGTGAGGAGCTGGCATACCGGGGGTATCACAATGGCAACGGGCGGGTAACAATGGCACTGATCGGACGGGTTGCGCTCCGGTCATGAGTGCGGCCGGTGGCCCGACCGGAGGTGGCGAGATGTTGAGCAGGGAAGACAGTCGGCGGTTGGCGCAGATGGAGCGCCAGATGCTGCGTGACGACCCGGAGTTCTGTGCCCGGATGACAGCCGGGACCCCCGAGGTCCCCCGACGCCGGCGCCTACCGCTGTCCCTGATCCTCACCTCCGCCGTCGCCTGGGTCGCGGCGATCGTGCTCGGCATCCTCGGCTGGTGGGTGGCCGCCGCGGTGGCCGCCTTCTGCGCGACCGTGCTGGTGTCCGCGGTGATCCACTACCTCATCTACCGCCGGGCCATCTCGACCTGACGCCGCGGGGGTCAGAGCGCGCGGCCGGCGCGGTCCGGGGCGTAGCGGGCCAGGGTGAGCTGCTCGATCACGCTGATCAGGGTGTAGAGCATGATCGACGCGACAGTCACGATGGTGACTCCGGTCCACATGCGATCCAGCTCGAAGGTGGTCACCGACGCCAGCATCAGGTAGCCCAGGCCCTTGCCGGTGGCAAGCCACTCCGCCAGCAGGGCGCCCACCAGGGCCAGCGGGGCGGCGACCCGCATCGCGGCGAAGAGCGACGGCAACGCGCCCGGCAACTGCACCCGCCAGAGCGTGGCGTACGGAGAGGCGCCGTAGGCGCGCATCAGGTCGAGCGAGGAACGGGGCACCGCGCGCAGTGCCAGGGACACGTTCACCAGCACCGGAAAGAACGTGACGATGCCGGCGATCACCGTGACGGCCAGCAGGCCGCGGCCGAAGATCAGCGCGATCAGCGGGGTCATCGCCACCAGGGGCACGGCACGCAGGGCCATGGCGATCGGCAGCAGAGTCTGCTCCACGCCCCGCCACAGGGCGAACGCCACCGCCGTCACGAGGGCGGCCACAGTGCCGCCGACCAGGCCGATCGCCGCGTCCAGCGCGGTGACCTGGCTCGCCTGGCGCAGCAACGTGCGCTCGGCGTCGTTGGCCGGGTCGGTGAGGAACCGCCACACGTCGACCGGCCCGCGGGTCAGGAACGGGTCGAGGCCGAGTCCCTTGACCAGCAACTGCCACACGCCGCAGATGACCAGCACCGACAAGACCGCGCCGCCCACGCCGGTGAGCAGGCGCAGCACCGCGCGGCGTACCGCATGCCGGCCCGCCGCCGGCGTCGCCACCGGCCCGGCCGCGACCCCGACACCCGCCACCGCGGTCACTGGGCCGCTCCCGGCGCCCACGGGGTGAGGAGGCGGCCGATCAGCGCGGTCAGGGCGTACGCCGCGCCGGACAGGGCGGTGGCAACCAGGGCGATGCCCCAGGTGCGCTCCACGGCCAGGCTCTGCTGGGAATTGATCATTGCTACTCCGAGTCCGGATTCGGCGCCCAGATATTCGCCGACGATCGCGCCGAGCATCGCGGCGGGTGCGGCTATCCGCAGGCCGGCGAAGAGGCTCGGCAGGCAGGAGCGCAGACGCACCCGCCAGAGCTGAGTCCAGCTCCCGCCGCCGTAGGCCCGGACCAGGTCGAGGCTGGTCCGATCGGCGCCACGCAGGCCGACCAGCGCGCCGATCAGCGTGGTGAAGATGACCGAGATCGCGGCCAGGATGACCTTCGACGTGTCGCCGCTGAACAGCACCGCGAGCACCGGGCCGATCGCGATCACCGGGAGGCAGTAGCTGACCAGCGCGAGTTGCAGCAGCGCACGCTCGACCAGCGGGATCTGCACGAACGCGACCGCGAGCAGCACGGCGATGGCGTTGCCCCAGAGCCAGCCGAGGCCGGCCTCGCGCAGCGTCGTTCGCACGTTCGGCCAGTAGAAGCCGAGGCCGTCATCGGCCAGTTGCCCGAGGATCGCGGTCGGCGGCGGGACGGCCCGGCTGTCGGCGAAGACGGTCCGGCCCAGCACCTCCCAGACCGCCAGCAGCGTGAGCAGGCCGAACACGCCGAACGCCCAGGACGGCAGGGTCACCCGGCGGAGCGCGGGGGCGACGCTCATTCCACCGTCTCCAACGCGCCGCCGAACAGCAGCGTGCTGAGCTGGTCCTCCAGCTCGTGGAAGCGGGCCGTCCGGATCATCTCCGGGGTGCGGGGGCGGGGCAGGTCGATGTCCACCCGCGCGACGATCCGGCCGGGCCGGGCGCTCATCACCGCCACCGTGTCGGCCAGGAACACCGCCTCCGCAATGGAGTGGGTGACCAGAAGCGTGGTCGTCGCGCGCTCGGTCCAGATCCGTTGCAGTTCGAGGTTGAGCCGCTGCCGGGTCATCTCGTCCAGCGCGCCGAACGGCTCGTCCAGCAGCAGGATCCGCGGCTCGACGACGAGGGCGCGGGCGATCGCGACCCGCTGCCGCATGCCGCCGGAGAGTTGCGCCGGCCGGGCCTGCTCGAAGCCCTCCAGGCCGACCAGTTTGATCAGGTCGGCGACCGCGCCGTCGTCCACCTTGACGCCGCTGACCTCCAGCGGCAGCCGGATGTTCGCGGTGACCGACCGCCACGGCAGCAGCGCCGCGTCCTGGAACGCGATGCCGAGGTGGTGGTTGCGGCGGGTGGCCGCGGGTCCCTCACCATGCACGTACGCCTCGCCGGACGTGGGCCGCTCCAGGTCGGCGAGGATGCGCAGGATCGTCGACTTGCCGCAGCCGGACGGCCCGAGCAGCGCGACGAACGCGCCGGCCGGGGTGTCCAGGTCGACGCGGTCCAGCGCCGTGACGGTGGACCGGCGGATAGTGAACTGCTTGGTCAGTTGCCGCAGCACGATCCCCCGGTCGTCGACGCCGGTCAGGACGCCCCCTTCAGCGTCGGGTTCTCCGTGTAGACCTCCTTGATCACGGAGAGATCGAAGAGCTGTTCCTTGGTGATGGTCACGCCACCCAGGGCCAGCGTCTTGATCGTCTCGTCGACCAACTCGTCGGTGATCGTGAAGAGGCCGTTGGCCTTGGTGTCGTCGGTCTGCACCACGGTGTTCTGCGCCGCCGACTCGAGCACCTGCTCGGCCTCGTTCAGGCCGAGGTCCTTGCCGTATTTGGTGGCGGCCAGGTTGGCGCCCAGCTTCGGGTCGGCCAGCGAGTCGGTCCAGCCCTTGATGTCACCGATCAACAGGGCCTTGATCTTGTCACGGTCCTCGGTCAGGGCGGACTTCTTGATCACGTACACCTCGGAGACCATCGGATAGCCGTGGTCGTTGAGCAGCATCACCGCGGTCTCCACGCCCTTGGTCTTGAGCAGGTTCGGCTCGTTGGTGAAGAACGAGAACCAGCCGTCCACCTCCTTGGACACCAGCGGGCTCGGGTCGAACTGCGCCGGTACCTTGGTGATCTTGGTGGGGTCGAGGTTGTTGGCCTTGAGGAAGGCGTTCCACACCGGCTCGTTGGTGGCCTGCACGCCGATCTTCTTGCCGATCAGGTCGGCCGGCGCGTTGATCGGATTACTGGCCAGGCTCATGATCGCGAACGGATTCTTCTGGTACTGCGCGCCGATGATCACCAGTGGGGCGCCCTTGAGGATCGCCGCCGCGGTGATGTCCGGCGAGGAGATGCCGACCAGCGCCTTGCCGGAGGCGACCACCGCGTCCTGGCTGACGTTCGGGCCGCCGGCCATCAGGTTGACCGAGGTGAAACCGGCGGCGGCGTAGTAGCCCTTGGTGTCCGCGATGTAGGCGCCCGCGAACTCGACGTTCTTGACCCAGGAGAGCTGGTAGTTCAACGCCCCGAAACTCTTCGCGCCGCCGGACGCGGACTCCGAGGGGGACGAGTCGTCATCGTCGCCGCAGGCGGCCAGCAGCGTCGATGCCGCGCCGAAGAGGGCCAGTCCGGCCCCGCCCCGCAGCAGCGAGCGCCGATTTATGTTCGCAGTCACGCGTGCTCACCTTCTCAAGGATCGAAGGCCCGACGCTAACGACGCGTTGTTTCGCCGGAGTTTCGCTTATTTGCCCAGCGTGTGGCGGGTATCAAGCGGGATTCTCGGACGGGTGCGGTGCTGGCGCATCCCGGCGGGACCGGAAGACCCAGACCCGCAGCAGCAGGAACCGGGCCGCGGTGGCGAGCAGGTTGGCGACCACGAGGACGGCCAACTCGACAGGCTTGGTGGGCCGGTCGGTGACCGCGGCGAGCAGGGCGAGCGACCCACTCGTGAGCCCGAGGCCGACGGCGAAGACGAGCAGACCCTGCGCCTGGTGCCGCCACGCGCCGCCGGTGCCCCGGACCCCAAAGGTCAACCGCCGATTGGCCGCGGTGTTCCCCATCGCGGTGACCAGCAGGGCGATCAGATTGGCCCACTGTGGACCGGCACCGGTGCGCAGCAGGGCGTAGAGCAGAAGGTAAGCGAGGGTGCTAGCGACGCCGACCGCGGCGAAGCGGACGAGCTGACCGGTCAAGCCGGCCCGCACACCGACGGCGCGCGCCGGGACGACGTCGTGCTCGGGCAGCGTCTCAAGGCTCATGCGATCAAGATGCCCGGTCGAGCTAGGGATGATTTGTGGTGGAACTGTGCCAACCCTGTGAGCCCAAAAGAACAAGAAAGGCGCAGGCGATCCCGTACGGGGGTTCGCCTGCGCCGTCTCTCGGCCACCCGCTCGGGCCCGCGCTGCCCGCTCTCTCTGGCTCGATGGGTCAGTTGGGGGCGGTCAGGTCGTACACCGTGGTGGTGCCGACGGTCTTGGCGGTGAAGGTGGCCGCCACCCAGGTGGAGATCTCCGAGCTGGCGTTGCTGCCGCCCATGCTGCGGCCGCCGCCGCCGCCGCCACCGCCGAAGCCACCTCCACCGATGAAGTAGTGGATCTTGCCGGCGGCAACGTACTGCTGGAACTGGACGAGCGTGGGCGACGGGTCGCTGCCGTTGAAGCCGCCGATCGGCATCACCGGCTTACCGGTGGCGAGCTGGTAGCCCGAGGCGCTCTGCGAACCGACTGCCGCGGCCACCCAGGTGTACTGGTCGGCGTTCGCCTCGAGCAGCGTCTTCATCTCGGTGCTGACCGTTGCGGCATCGAGCAGCCCGCCCATGCCACCACCTAGCCGGCCACCGCCGCCGGGGAGGCCGCCGGCCTGAGTGCCGCCACCCTGGGTGCCACCCGGAGCCGCGCCGCCGGGGAAGCCGCCGCCGTTGAAGCCGCCGCCGGGACCGCCCATGCCGCCACCCCGGTTACCCCGGGCGCCGCCACGACCGCCGCCCGGGAAGCCGCCCGCCGAGGCGGGTCCGGCCGACGGGATCGACCCGCTGTGCCCCTGGGACGCGGTCTGCACCGCGTACGCGGCCGGACCGGCGACCATCGCACCCAGCGCGACCCCCGCCGCGACCGCGGCAACCCGGGC
>DASWMR010000030.1:0-4210 GCA_036399635.1 Actinoplanes sp.
GTAGCCGTCCACGCAGAGCGGCTCGTCGTACTGGCTGATCTGGAAGTCCTTGGGCATGTCCGGGTAGAAGTAGTTCTTGCGGGCCATCCGGCACCAGGGCGCGATCGTGCAGTTCATCGCCAGCCCGATCCGGATGGTCGCCTCGATGCCGGCCCGGTTGGCCACCGGCAGCGCGCCGGGCAAGCCCAGGCAGACCGGGCACACCTGGGTGTTGGGCTCGGCGCCGAAGTCGGTGCGGCAGCCGCAGAACATCTTGGTGTTGGTGCCCAGCTCAACGTGCGTCTCGAGGCCGATCACCGGCTCGAACAGGGCGATGGCGTCCTCGTACGTCGGCAGCGCGATGGTGGTCATGGGGTTAAGCCTAAACGGCCCCACCGACAGAATTTCGCGGACCCGGCAGTGCCCCCACGGGCCAAGATCCTTCGATCCGGTGCCGCCCCGACGCGGCGCAACAGGAACGAGACCCGGGCGTCTTCACCGCCTTCGTCAACCAGCAGACCGGCCGCGACTTCGCCAAGCTGATCATCTGGCTGGACGGCAGGAGGACGCCCGGGCCCGAACCGTTACAGCGACGGCGGCGTCAGTGTGCCGACCGCGGACTCCAGCGCGGCCGCCACCCGGTACATCCGGTCATCGGCCATCGTCGGCGCCATGATCTGGAAACCGACCGGCAGTCCCTCGGAGAGACCGGCCGGCACCGAGATCGCCGGCCCGCCGTAGAGGTTGGTCGGGATCGTGAAGAGATCGGCCAGATACATCTGGTACGGGTCGGAGGTGCGCGAGCCGAACGGGAAGGCCACGAACGGCGTGGTCGGCGAAACCAGCACGTCCACCCGCTCGAATGCCGTCTCGAAGTCCCGGGTGATCAGGGTGCGGACCTTCTGCGCCTGGCCGTAGTACGCGTCGTAGTAGCCGCTCGACAGCGCGTACGTGCCCAGGATGATCCGCCGCTTGACCTCGGGGCCGAAGCCGGCGTCCCGGGTCAGCGACATGACCTCCTCGAGTGAGTGCCGGCCGTCGTCGCCGGTGCGCAGGCCGTACCGCACGCCGTCGAAGCGGGCCAGGTTCGACGAGGCCTCGCTCGGTGCGATCAGGTAGTACGCCGGAAGTGCGTACTCGAAGTGCGGGCAGGACACCTCGACCACCTCGGCGCCCAGCTTGACCAGAGCCTCGAGCGACTCGTGGAAGGCGGCCAGCACACCGGGCTCGGAACCGTCCCCGGCGAACTCCTTGACCAGGCCGAGCTTGACCCCGGAGAGGTCACCGGAGGCACCCCGGCGGGCCGCGCCGACCACGTCCGGCACCGGCTGCGGGATCGAGGTGGAGTCGCGCGGGTCGTGGCCGGCGATCACCGCGTGCAGCAGGGCCGCGTCCTCGACCGTACGCGCGCACGGGCCTGGCGTGTCCAGCGAGGAGGAGAACGCGATCAGGCCGTACCGCGAGGTGCCGCCGTAGGTCGGCTTCGCACCGACCGTGCCGGTCACCGCGCCCGGCTGGCGGATCGAGCCGCCGGTGTCGGTGCCGATCGCGAGCGGCGCCTCGTACGCCGCGAGGGACGCCGCACTGCCGCCGCCCGAGCCGCCCGGGATGCGACCGAGGTCCCAGGGGTTGTTTGTCGGTCCGTACGCGGAGTACTCGGTGGACGAGCCCATCGCGAACTCGTCCATGTTGGTCTTGCCGAGCATGACCGTGCCGGCCGCGCGGAGCCGCTCGACGATCGTCGCGTCGTAGGGCGGGCGCCAGCCCTCGAGGATCTTCGAGGCCGCGGTGGTCGGGATCCCCTTGGTGGTGACCACGTCCTTGACCGCGACCGGCACGCCGGCCAACGGGCCGGTGATCTCGCCGTTGTCGACCCGCCGGGCGGCCGCGAGGGCGCCCTCCCGGTCGACGTGCAGGAACGCGTGCACCTGCGCGTCGACGGCGTCGATCCGGTCGAGGTGGGCGGTGGCGACCTCGACGGCCGACGCCTGCCGGTCGGCGATGGCCTTCGCCAGCTGCACCGCCGTCATCCTGGTCAGATCGGTCATGGTCGTCAGACCTCCTCGTCCAGGATGCGCGGCACCCGGAAGCGGTCCTCGAACGCGTCGGGGGCGCCGGCCAGCGCCTCCTGGCTCGTGAGGCTCGGCTGCGGGACGTCGTCGCGGTACACGTTGGTCAGCGGCACCGAGTGCGAGGTCGGCGGGATGTCGTCCGCGGCCACCTCACCGACCCGCGCCACCGACTGCAGGATGACGTCGAGCTGGCCGGCGAACTGGTCCAGCTCCTGCTCGGTCACGGCGAGCCGCGACAGGCGCGCCAGATGCGCGACCTCTTCGCGGGAGATGGCGGCCATCCTGCCCCTACTTTCATCGAGTCTGACGCTGACCGGGAGAGTCTATTTCGCCCGCTGGCGGCGCCGAGCGGCGGGACGGCCGGAGATCATCCGGGCAGCGGCACCACCAGCGGTGGCGGGCCGGGGCGCAGCGGGCGGTAGCGGGCCAGCCACTCGGCCAACTCGCCGGCTGGCATCGGGCGGGCGTGGAACCAGCCCTGCGCCGCGTGGCAGCCGGCCGCCGCCAGCAGCCGCCAGGTGCGCTCGTCCTCCACGCCCTCGGCGACCGCCCGCAGGCCCATCGCCTCGGCCAGGTCGATCACCGAGCGGACGATCGCGGCGTCACCGCGGTCGGTGGCCATGCCGAGCACGAACGAGCGGTCGATCTTCACCTCGGCGAGCGGGAGCCGGCGGAGGTGCTGCAACGACGAGTAGCCGGTGCCGAAGTCGTCGAGCGAGATCGCGACGCCCATCCGGTCCAGCCGGGTGATCGTGTTCAGCACCCGGTGCGGGTCGGCCATCAGGGCGCTTTCGGTGATCTCCAGTTGCAGCAGGTCGGCCGGCACCCCGTAGCTGCTCAGCAGGTCGTCGACCAGGTCGGCGATGTCGCCGGCGTGCAGGTCGCGGACACTCACGTTGACCGACGCGCGCAGCGGCCGGCCGGCGTCGCGCCACCGCGCCATCTGGGCCACCACGTCGTGCAGGACCCGCTCGGTCAGCAGCCGCATCGCCGGGGTCGGCTCGGCCACCCGGATCAGCTCCTCCGGGCAGATCATCCCGCGGTCCGGGTGCCGCCAGCGCAGCAGCGCCTCCACGCCGACCACCTCGCCGGTCGCGATGGCGATCTGCGGTTGATAGAAAAGCGTGATCCCGTCGTCCGGGGCGTCCTCGCGCAGCGCCCGGCGCAGCTCGCCGAGCAGGGCCAGCCGGTCCGGCGAGTGGTGCGAGGCATCCGGGGCGTAGATCGCGACCTGGTCGCCGCGCTGCTTCGCGTCGTACATCGCGGCCTCCGCCTCGCGCAGCAGCGAGGCGCCGTCCCCGCCGGGCTCGCTCTGCAGCGCGATGCCGATCGAGGCGGTCATGTCGACCGGCACGCCGTCCAGGGCGAACGGCCGGTTCAGCGCGTCGGCCAGGTGCCGGGCCAGGCGCCGGGCGCTGGGCGCGCCGTCCACCCGGGTGGCGAGCACCGCGAATTCGTCGCCACCGAGGCGTGCCACCAGGTCGTGTGCGGGCACCACCTCGGCCAGCCGGTCGGCGACCTCGACCAGCAGCCGGTCACCGACGGCGTGGCCCAGTGCGTCGTTGACCATGCGGAATCTGTCCAGGTCGAGCAGCAGCAGGGCCAGGTGCAGCCCGCGGCCGCGCTCGACGACCGAGGCGGCGAGCGCCCGGCGGTTGGGCAGGCCGGTCAGGGCGTCCACTCGGCCGGCGCGCTCGACCTCCCCCGCCGACCGGACCATCCGGTGTACGGCGTACAGGGCCAGCAGGACCAGCGGCACGAAGGCGAGGCCGACCTGTGCGGTGGCGAGCACCACCGGGCCGAGCAGCAGCAGGGCCGCGGTCGCCAGCACCTCGACGCCGAGCCGCCGCAACCGGCGCACCCGGCGCGCCCGGCCGTCGCCGCGGTCCAGCGCCGAGCGGGCGACCAACCGGGCCAGCGCCCACCGGGCGAGGATCCAGGCGCCCGCCGCCGCGACGGTGAGCAGAGCGTCGTCCCAGCGGGGCTCGGGAACGATCCGCAGCGAGGTGAGGGCGGCCACCGCGGCGGCCGCGGCGAGCGCGACGGCGTGCTGCACGGCCAGGTGCAGAAGGCGCCGGACCGGGTATCGCAGCTGAGCGCCGGCGACCAGGACGGCGATCATCTGCGCTGCCAGCGCCGGTCCGAACCCCCACGCGAGG
>DASWMR010000031.1:0-7530 GCA_036399635.1 Actinoplanes sp.
CCGGGCTCGCCGCCCTCACGGCGTACCTCCTGGTCCTTGATCTGACCAACGACGGCCTGCACGTGGCGATGGCCGTGGCTCTCACCGTGCTCGCCGCGCTCGCCGCGGTGGCCATCTTCTTCCTCGCTCGGGGCCTGGGGCGCCGGGTGCGCGGCACTCGCGGGCCGGCGCTGGTCGGTCAGCTGTTCGTGATCGCCTCAGGTGGTTTTCTGCTGCAGGTCGGGCCGGTCTGGCTCGGGGCGCTGCTGATGGTGCTGGGCGCGGTCGTCGGCGCGCTCATCGTGCTGCCGGCAAGCACCCGGGCGCTCGGCGTCGAGTAGCGGACGGCGGAGCCTGCTGGGCCCGCCCGCCGAGGATGGTGAGCCCGCCGTGTCGTGTTCGGCACCGATAAGTGTCGATGTACGCCCGTCGTTCATTTGGCGCTCGCTTTCGGTCGGCCGGGGCATACCCTGGTTGGGTGACCGGAGCTACGGTGCGACCGCCCGCCTATCAGGTGCTGGCAGACGAGTTACGAGCCGACATCACCTCGGGACGGCTGCGGCCCGGTGAGCGGCTGCCCCCCGAGCCAGAGCTCTGCATCAAGACCGGGGTCAGCCGGAGCACCGTCCGTGAGGCGCTGCGCCTGCTGGCCAGCCAGCATCTGATCGTCACCACCCGCGGCGTGACCGGTGGGAGCTTCGTCTCGCACCCGGACGCCGAGCAGCTGGGCGAGGGTCTGGCCACCGGCTTCACCCTGCTCACCAACGCGACCGGGGTGGGCCTGGCCGATCTGCTCGAGCTGCGCCGGGCGCTGGAGGTGCCGGCCGCCGGGCTGGCCGCGCTGCGCCGCGACGACGAGCATCTCATCGAGCTGCGTGGTGCCTATTTCGATCCGGTGATCGACGACCTGGAAACCATGCTGGCCGCGCACGCCGCGTTTCACCTGGCGGTGGCGAAGGCCACCGGCAACCCGCTCTTCGAGCTGGTCGTGCGCCCGCTCTACCACGCGACCTTCGGCGAGGAGGTCACCGACACCCTGCCGGACGGTTACTGGGTGCAGATCGACGCCGATCACCGGCGGATGGTGGAGTACATCGCGTCGCGCAGCGCGGAGGGCGCGATCCGGGCGGCAACCGAGCACCTGGACTACATCGCCCAGGTGGCCGAGCCGCGGGTGACGAACGACACGGTGTGATGCAGCGCTGCGATCTCAGCCTTCGGTACGGCGGGTGAGCAGGCGGATCGTGGCAGAGCGGCCGGTCGCCTCGGCGGACGCGGACGTGGTCAGTGCGGTCAGCACCTTCCATGCGAAGGAGGACTCGGCCGGCAGCCGGGCACCGCGCACTGTCGACACCGTCACCTCGACGGTGAGGGCGTCCTCGGTCACCGCGAAGCGGCAGTCCAGCTCGGCGCCGCGGGTGGCGATCGCCAGCAGCATCGCGCACGCCTCGTCGACGGCGATGCGCAGGTCTTCGATCTCGTCGAGGGCGAAATGCAGGCGGGCCGCGAGGCCCGCCGTCGCCGTGCGGAGAACCCCGAGGTAGCCGCCGTCGGCGGGCACGGTCAGAAGGACGACGTCGTCGCCGATTGCCGGGTCCGGATGTGTGTCCGTCAGCTGAGTCACCGTAGCCATCCTCCCACCGCCGGAGAGACTAGTCGACGGCGACTGAGCACTGCGGCGACGGCCCGCGCGGGCCGCCGCCACGATGCGTACGGCTCAGGCTTGCTTGGTCTCCCAGAAGATCTTGCTGATCTCCTCGATCTTGGCAAGCAGCTGCTCGCCGACCGCCGGGTCCATCGAGCCCTTGGCGCCACCGGCGCCGGCGAGCTTGGTGGCCTCGTTGAAGAGCTGGTGGAGATTGGGGTACTTCTCGAAGTGCGGCGGCTTGAAGTAGTCGGTCCACAGCACCCACAGGTGGTGCTTGACCAGGTCGGCCCGCTGCTCCTTGATCAGAACGGCGCGGGTCCGAAACTCCGGGTCGGTGTTCGCCTGGTACTTCTCCTGGATGGCCTTCACCGACTCGGCCTCGATCCGAGCCTGTGCCGGGTCGTAGACGCCACAGGGCAGGTCGCAGTGGGCGCTGACCACGGTGCGCGGCATGAGGAAACGCGGAAGTCGCATCAGGACTCCTCCATACGAGTTTGCGATGATCCGCAGTTGACACTACCCCTTACATCCAGGCGGCAACGCGACGGAGGCTGATGCCTTGAGATGGCAATTGCCATGGTTCGCCGTTCTCGTGCGCGGGCCGTCGATGTCGCCTACCCTCCGCTCCGGCGATGCCCTGCTGGTCCACCGGGACGGCCGGGTAAGGGCCGGTGACGTGGTGGTCGCACAGTTTCGCTCGCGGCCTGAGCTGCTCGTGGTCAAACGCGCGATCCGGCCGGTGGGCGGCGGCTGGTGGGTGCAGGGGGACAACACGCTGATCGAGGACGACTCCCGGGCGTACGGGGTGGCAGATGTCATCGGTACCGTGTCAATTCGCTACTACCCGCGGCCGGGTCGGCTAAGTTAATCTCCGGTAACCACAGCGCACACCCGCGCAGTGGTGGCCATTCCGGGTGATCCCCGCATCGCACCGCAGACTCGGCGCCGACTCGCGACCGAGAACTGGCGAGTGCTCACGACCCAAGTCTCGATGCCGGTTGGAGTCACCGTGTCATTCTTCAGTTTCGAGTTGGACCCTGCCCTCGCCGCCGATCCCGTCTTCGACCTGCACAAACACGGCAAGATGGCGATCGCCGCGACGGTGCCCCTGGCCAACACCGATCACCTTTCGATGGCGTACACGCCGGGGGTTGCCCGGGTCTGCGAGGCGATCGCCGAGGACCCGTCGCTCTATTCCGACTACACCTGGACGGCCAACACCGTCGCGGTCGTCACCGACGGCTCCGCGGTGCTCGGCCTCGGCAACATCGGGCCGAAGGCGGCCATGCCGGTGATGGAGGGCAAGGCCATCCTGTTCAAGCAGTTCGGCGGCGTCGACTCGATCCCGGTCTGCCTGGACACCCAGGACGTCGAGGAGATCATCGCGGTGGTGAAGGCGATGGCTCCGTCGTTCGGCGGCATCAACCTCGAGGACATCAGCGCCCCGCGGTGCTTCGAGATCGAGCGCCGGCTCGACGCCGAGCTCGACATCCCGGTCTTCCACGACGACCAGCACGGCACCGCGGTGGTGACCCTTGCCGCC
Source organism: Actinoplanes sp. (assembly GCA_036399635.1). GTDB lineage: Bacteria > Actinomycetota > Actinomycetes > Mycobacteriales > Micromonosporaceae > Actinoplanes. The sequence goes on from DASWMR010000031.1 coordinate 3,171, forward strand.
CTCCGCAACGCCTGCACGCTGCTGGGACGGCGCTTCGCCGACCTGCGCGTGGTGATCAGCGGGGCCGGTGCGGCCGGGGTGGCGATCACCCACACGCTGATCACCGCGGGCGTGGACGGCGCCAACGTGATCATCTGCGACTCCCGGGGCATCATCCACGGCGAGCGCGGCGACCTCACCCCGGTCAAGGCGGATCTTGCGGCAACGACCAATTTCTCCGGCCGTACGGGTGGGATCGCCGCGGCGTTGATCGGCGCTGATGTTCTGATCGGGGTTTCCGGCGGCGCGATCGACGAGGCCGCGCTCGCCGGGATGGCACCGGGCGGCATCATCTTCGCCCTGGCCAATCCCACCCCCGAGGTGCACCCCACGGTTGCCCACAAGTACGCGGCCATCGTCGCGACCGGCCGCAGCGATTTCCCGAACCAGATCAACAATGTCCTGGCGTTCCCAGGCATCTTCCGCGGGACGCTCGACGTGCGGGCCAGCACGATCACCGCCCGGATGAAGGTGGCCGCCGCCGAAGCGATCGCCGCCGTGGTCTCCGACGACCTGCGCGCCGACGCGATCGTGCCGTCGCCGCTGGACCCGCGGGTTGCTCCGGCGGTTGCCGCCGCGGTGGCGGCCGCCGCCGAGATGGACGGGGTGGCGCGGCGGATGCCGGCGGAACTACTTCCGGCCGTTCGCGTCTGATTACTCAGCGGCGTCGTGGGTCCGGACCGGCTCGCGGCGCCGCTATCGTTCGGCTATGCGCGCCGCCTACGCGAAGACTGTTTCCGCCGACCGTCCCCTCGACGGCTTGGCCGTCGGCGACGTGCCCGAGCCGACCTCGCCCGACGGCTGGGAGATCATCGAGCTGCGGGCCGCCTCGCTCAATCACCACGATCTCTGGTCGCTGCGCGGCGTGGGCCTGCCCGCCGACCGCCTCCCGATGATCCTCGGCTGTGACGGCGCGGGCGTCGACCGCCACGGCACCGAGTACGTGATCTATCCGGTGGTCGCGGACATGGCAGATCCGCGCGGTTACTCCCTGCTGTCCGAGAGCCACCCCGGCACCCTCGCCGAACGGGTCGCCGTGCCGCGGGAGAACCTCGTGCCCAAGCCGGCCGGTGTCTCGTTCCTGGACGCGGCATGCCTGCCGACGGCCTGGCTAACTGCCTTTCACATGCTCACCACGCGCGGTCGGGTGGCGGCCGGCTCCGCGGTGCTGGTGCAGGGCGCCGGCGGCGGGGTGGCCACGGCGGCCGTCGCACTCGCGCTGGCATTGGGCAAGCGGGTGTACGCCACCAGCCGCGACCCGGCCAAGCGGGAGCGGATCGCCGCACTGGGTGCCACCGCGCTGGAGCCCGGCGCCCGCCTCCCGGAACGCGTCGACGTGGTGATCGAGTCGGTCGGCGCACCCACCTTCGAGCACTCGATGAAGTGCAGCGCACCCGGCGCCCGGATCGTGGTGTGCGGCGCCACCGGCGGACACCTGGCCACCGTCGACCTGCGCCGGCTCTTCGCCATGCAGCTGGAGCTGCTCGGCAGCACCATGGGCACCCGGGACGACCTGGTGAATCTGCTCGAGCTGTGCGTCGCGCAGGACATCCGGCCGGTGGTCGACTCGACGTACGGCTTCTCCGCGGTGGCCGAGGCGTTCGGCCGGCTCGAATCCGGCGAGGTCTTCGGCAAGGTGGCGATCGACCACCTGCATTGACTCAGTGGGCGGTATTGACTCAGTCGGCGGCGAGGTAGTTGTCGGTGCCCACCTGGTCGCCGGTCAGCGTCCGGCGTAGGAATCCGAGCACCGCGTGCTGCATCTTCCGGTAGCCGCGATCGCCCGGTCGCAGGTAGTTGGCGTGCGAGACGCCGCGCATCAACAGGTAGCGCTTGGGCCACGGCACCCGGGCGTACGCGGCCCGGCTCTTCGCCATCGGCACGACCGGATCCGCCTCGCCCTGCAGGAAGAGCATCCGGGCCGGCGCCCCGCCGAACGCACCCGGCGCCTGCCACCCGGACAGCACCACCCCGGCCCGCAGCCGCGGATCGTGGCCCGCGACGAAGAGCCCGGTCGTGGTGTAGCCACCGGCGGAGTGCCCCACGGCGGCGATGTGCTGGCTGTCGATCCGGCCCCGCAATGGTTCGCCGGGCGTCATGTCGAGGGCGAGCACCCGGTTCAGCACGAAGCGGGCGTCGTCCGGCTGATTGACGATGTCCCAGCGCCGGTAATCCGGGGTGTGCTCCTTGGTGTACGGGTAGCTGGGCGCCGCCACCACGAACCCGGCCGCGGCCCAGCTGGCGAGCGCGTCGGCGACCCGCTCCGGCGAGCCGCTCATCCCGTGGCTGAACAGCACCAGCGGGAACCGCCCCGCGGCCGGGCGACGGCCCGCCCCGGCCGCCGCCAGCACCACGTCCGCCGGGACGCCCTCCGCGGGCCGCTTCATGATCGGGGCGCGCGAATACGGGGCTTGCACCCCGCGGCACGTGGCGGTCTCGGGCGGGGTCTTGGCGCATCCGACGCTGGGTCGCCGGCCGGTGCGCGGGTCACGCGGTTGCGGCTCGGACTTTGGCATTCTGGCTGCGGGCGCGTCGGCGTCCGGCGTTGTGGGATCATGCTGCCGTTGATCCTCACTTCGACCCGAGGGGGGCAACACCTCGGGTCGGCTGGTGGCCCGCCCGCCGGGTGCGGCTGCCGGGTAGAAGAGCAGGGTCGGCAGCGGTCGGTCGAAGCTGCGACGGAGCCGTAGGAGCCGGACTCCCACCGGGTAGCGCACATGGACCGAGTCAGGCGGCCGCGCCGTGGTAGCGGCCGGACCGTCCGGCGGCGGCGTCGATACCGGCGGGCGGGAGCCCGAGCATCCACTGCCCGCCAGGGCGAGACCGAGAACCAGCGCCACCCCGCACACCCGCCGCGTCGCCATGAGCCGACGTTACGGCGCGACACTCCCACTACGGGGTGAATTCCCCGTACCGGGTACGTTAGTCCTGCTAGAGGCGGGTGACATGCTAGGCGGGCGAGCATCGGTTCGCTATGGTCGTGCGCATGTCTGACGACCGAGTCGACCCCAGCGGCAACACCGAGGCGTTCCGGGCCTTCACCGAGCACGCCGCCAAGCAGGACTCTCCTAAGCAGACCCCGATCGCCGCCAAGACCCCGCTGATCGTGGTCGGTGTCGTCGTCGCCGTCATCCTGATCGCCTGGCTGGCTCTCTGACGGCAGCGTGCCGCTGTCGGGTGATGGACACGGCCGAACAAAGTCGGGCGATGGGTGGACTACCTAGGTAACCATCCCATCAGGAGAGCGAGCCCGTCATGAACCCATCGTCGCACCGCGACCGTCAGCTGACCGCGGCCGCCACCACAGCCGCAGGCCTCGCCACCGCCGTGGCGCTCACCCTGCTCGGCGTGCCACCTGCTGCCGCCGCCGCGCCGGCGCCGGCCGGACGGCTGCTGGTCGTCGACGACCGCCCCGGCGAGGGTGTCAAGAGCATCCGCGCATCCGGCACCGGTCTGCGCCGGCTCAATCTGCAGATCCCGTTCTACGGGCATCCGGACTACTCACCCGACGGTTCCCGGATCACGTACGTCGACGGCTGGAGTGTGTACACGGCGAGGGCCGACGGAACGGACCGTCAATGGGTGCTGGACGGCGGATCCGTCCCGGCGTTCCCGCGCTGGTCGCCGGAGGGTACGGAGATCGCCTTCGAGGCGGGTGAGATCGTCGCCGCGCGCACCGACGTCACGAGTTTCCGCACGATTTACAGTTCCGGGCTGACCGTGGCGTGGGCGCCGGACGGTCGCCACCTCGCCGTGGTGATGTCCCAGATGGTCGGCGGCGAGCCCTGGGACCCGATCTTCACTCGCGACATCTGGATCGTCAACGCCGACGGCTCCGGGGGAGAGCGGCAGCTGACCAGCCGAGGCACGTGGGACCCGTACCGGCTGTCCTGGAGCCCGGACGGGCGCACCGTGGCGGTGGAGGCGGAGGGTGACCTCTGGGCTGTGCAGGTTTCCACCGGTGCCGTCACCAACCTGACCGGGACGGCGGCCGTCACCGAATCCAGCCCGATCTGGTCGCCCGATGGCCGGTGGCTTGCCTACGGCCGCCGCACCACTGAGACCGGCGCCACGCCGCAGGTCTGGCTGGCCCGCTTCGGAGCCGCCCACGCCGGGCGGCCGGTGGGCACGGCCGGCGAGCCGACCAGCTGGCGCTGACGACACGACCGACCCGCCTTCCCGGCGGCCGCGTTCACCGTCGAGACGAGGGTGCAGCAGGGCTGGTCTTCCAGGTCGGAGGGCCGGCCCGCACGGCCCGGGGCCCGTCAGCCGGGCAGGGACAGGGCGGCCCGGGACTGGCTGGCGATCTCCAGCTCCTCGT
>DASWMR010000032.1:0-2190 GCA_036399635.1 Actinoplanes sp.
CGGACCGAGCGGCGCTGGCGGGCGACCGGGCGGCGACGTCAACCCCGGCGGAGAGTGCCGCCAAGAAGGACCCGGTCGGCGACGACGAGGCGGCCGAGAAGCGGTAGGCGCCAAGGCGCCCGAGAAGCGGTAGGCGCGAAGGCGCCCGAGAAGCGGTAGGCACGAAGGCGCCCGAGAAGCGGTAGGGACGAGGCGGCGGAGAAGCGGTAGGACGGTCAGGAATTGCCGGCCAGCACCGCGAAGAGGCCACCCTGTGGGTCGGCCAGCACCGCGTACCGCCCGATTGACAGGTTGGTCGGTGGCTGCAGCACCTCGCCGCCGATGGCGAATGCCCGCTGGGCCGTGGTGTCGCAGTCACCGACCGCGAAGTAGACCATCCAATGCGGGCTCATGTCGTCCGGCCACTCGTCGCCGATCATCGGCTGCATGCCGCAGACCGCGGTCTCGCCGACCTTCGCCACCACGTACGGCAGGCCGGCCATCAAGCTGTTCCGGAAGCCCCAGCCGAACACCGCGCCGTAGAAGTCGACCGAGCCGTCCAGGTCCCGGGTGTTCAACTCGTTCCAGGTGAGTGCGCCCGGCACATCGAAGACGGCGGCCCCACGCATAGTGCCCGGCTGCCACACGCTGAACGGCGCTCCGGCCCGGTCGAGAAACGCGGCCATCCGGCCCTGGTCCTGCACATCGAACGGCGGCACGAGCACCTGCCCGCCGGCCGCCACCACCCGGGCGGCGACCGCGTCCGCGTCGGCGGTGCCGATATAGGTGCTCCACGCCGTCGGCTGTCCCTCGCCGAGGAGCGGGCCGGCCCCGGCCACCGGGCGGCCGTCCAGCACGAAGGTGACGTAGTCGCCGGACACATCGGACGCCCAGCCGAACAGCGAGCCGTAGAAACGCATGGCGCCGACGAGATCGGCCGTTCCGAGATCCACCCAGATGGGCGAGCCGGGTGTCGATACCGTCATTGGCGCATCGTCGCATCGCCCACCTTTCGATGGGCTTAAATGTCGTAGTTTTAGCTGAACCGCCGACCCTCATCCCGTCGATAGGCCCATACCGCGATTGCACCGAGCAGCAGGATCCATCCGATGAGCGACGCCACCGAGCCCGCTTCGACCGGGAAATCGCCGACGGCCGCCCACATCAGCCGCCCCGCGCCACCGGTCGGCAGGTAGGGCGCGATGTCCTCGACGAAACCCGGAGCGCCGCCGGGCGCGGTCATCAGCCCGCCGCCGAACGCGAGCGGGAAGAACAGCACCTGCGCCACCACGATTGCCGCCTTCTGCGGCAGCGAATAGCCGATCGCCAGTCCCATCAGGACGAACGGCACCGCGATCAGCAGGGTCACCGCGGTGGCGGCCAGAAAGGCGAGCGGGCTCAGCGTGGCCGCGGTGAAGAAGGCCGCGATCAGCACGACCGGAATCAGCGAGACCACCATCAGGCAGAGGCCGGCGATAATGCGTCCGGCGAATCGGGGCAGGGCTCCGGCGGGGAGCGTACGCACGTACGGGTCCCAGGGTTGGGTGCGGTCCTCGGACACGCCGATCCCGTACTGGAAAAGGTTTGTGCTCAGCACCGCAAAAGTGATCATCGATGCGGTGGCGTAGGTGGAGTACACCGGGTCGTCGCCGACGAACGGCACCACGAAGGCGAGCATCGATGCGGCCGGCCAGAAGGCGCTGCCGATGATCGCGATCGGGATGCGCACGGTCTCGAGCAGCTGGAACTTCGCATGGGTGAGGGCCAAGGCGGTCATCGTTCTCCTCAGGCGGCGATCGCGGGGGCGGACGTCGAGCCGGTCAGGGTGAGGAACGCCTCCTCGAGCGAGGTGGGCCGCACCTCCAGGTCGGTGAACGGCACGTCGTGCCGCACCAGGTCGCGGACCAGCCGGTCGGCGTCGGCGGTCATCAGGTGCAGCCGGTCGCCGTCGCGTTCCTGGCCGACCAGCCCGTCGAGCGGCGGGAGGTCGGTGCGGGTGGTCAGGCTGACCCGCCGGATGCCGACCCGGCCACGGACCGCCGCGACGGTGTCGTCGACGAGCACCCGGCCACCCCCGATCACCACCACCCGGCGGGCCAACGCCTCGATCTCCTCGAGGTAATGGCTGGTCAGCACGACGGTGCCGCCGCCCGCGTGGAAGGCACGCACGCCCTCCCACAGCGCCCGGCGGGCCTCGACGTCGAGCCCGGT
>DASWMR010000033.1:0-15002 GCA_036399635.1 Actinoplanes sp.
TGGCTCGCCGCCGGGTGCCAGAAGCTCCAGGCGGCTCCGGCACCGGCCGCGGAGATCCCGGCAAACATCCAGACCACCGGGTCACGCCGGCTACGCCGGGCACCGACCGATAGCACGCCGAGCAGCCGGGGTGCCTGGAGGACCACCCACCAGCAGACGATGCCGGCCAGGAAGACGATCCCGGCCGTGGAGGCCTGCTCGACCCCGAGCGGCAGGGACCGGGTGCCGTCGATGGCCTCCGCGGCACCGAGGGTCTGCCGGTAGGGCCTGAACCACCAGAGGATCGCGAACGGCTGCAGGCTGAGCGTGCCCGCTCCGCCGCCCGCAAAGATCTTGAGGCCGGTCAGCAGGGCGGCAAGGGTGAGGCCGAGGAAGGCCGCCATCGCGGGCAGCCGGCGCCGATGGAGAACGAGCAGCACCAGAGTGGCCAGGAGAAGCCCGGCGACCAGCGGCGGGAGCGCACTGGACTTGGCGCCGGCGGCGGCCAGGGCGAGCGGGAAGACCAGCGCCCAGGCCCAGCGCAGCGGGCGGCCCCGCAGCAGGTCGATCGCGAGCACCAGCAGCAGACCGAGCAGGGGGAAGACGTACGCCTGGGATGGGCTGAAGGGGGTGATCGGGTTCTGGCCGAAGGCGGCGAGCCGGCTGCCCAGCGACAGCGGGACGCCGACCACCGCGACCGCGCCGGCGAGCGCGCCGGCCCACCACTTGCCGCTCAGCTCCCTGGTGATCGCCGCGACCAGGAAGAGGGTCACGCCGGCCACCGGCACGATCCACAGCCGCATCATGATGGTGACCGGCGAGATCCCAGTGATCATGCTGGCCGCAGCCATGTCGGCGTCCGAAAGGTAGTGGTAGCGCAGCGTGTCGCCGGCCAGCTGCGGCACCTGGAAGGGCATCGAGCGGGTCATCTCGTGCACCAGCGCCAGGTGGTACAGCACGTCCGGGTAGTAGACGGCCTGGGCCGGCGGCAAGGGATATTGCACCCAGCTCGGGTAGCTGATCGCCACCACAACGATCAGTGCGCCCGCGATGATCCAGGACCAGCGGAGCGGCAGCGGTCGCGGATCGGCGATCCGCCAGTGCCGGTGCAGCCGGGGCACGGCCGCGAAGAGCACCAGGATCGCCAGCGGCCAACCCGGTAGCAGCACCTGCCGGCCGGTCGCGGCGGCCAGCGCCCAGCCGATCAGCAGCACCAGCAGGCCGGTCGCGGCGCCCAGGCCGAGGTCTTCCGGTAGGTTGCCGCGGCTACCCCGCAGCGCGCGGTGCACCAGCGTGCCGGGCAGCACCACGGCGAATGCGAAGTACGCCGCGTAGAGCGCGATGTCCGCTGCCGGGGTTCCGGCGTCGAGTAACGCGACGACAAGCACCGCCGCCGGGATCGACCAGGGCAGCACGCTCCACCAGAGACGGGCACGCGGGGTTCCGGCCATCGGGGACGGCGACTGCGGCGGCGCCTCGGCGGTCCGCACGGCGGTGGTCACGCAGTGAGCGTAGTCAACCGGGTAAATTCGCGCGGCAGGTCGTACCCATCCCAGATCGCGCTGAACGTCAGCGCCGAACCGAACGGCACGATGCGGTCCACCCCGCGACCGCCCAGGGCCAGGGCGAACTCGCGCAACTCGTCGGCCGCGAAGCCGAAATGACTGAAGGTCTGGTCCTGCCGATTCATCGCCGGCACCAGGTCGAGCAGCGAGTCGACCTGGGCGAACGGGAAGGCGCCGGCACCGATCCAGCGGCGCGGCGCGTCCGGCACCGCGGTCAACGACATCGACGTGACCGCGTTCGCCGGGAACGCCATCGACGAGATCGCGCCGGTCGCGGCCAGCCCGTACGCGTTGACCCGCTTCTCCACCGCCATCGCCGCGTCGACCGCCCAGCCGCGCTGGCCGACCACGTCGAGCAGCAGCTCGAGGAACTGCTCCCGGACGTCGTTGGTCTCGGTGCCGACCAGGAAGACGGTGCGCGGCGAGGAGCACGCGGCCTGGTCGAACCAGTACGCGTCGTTGCTGAACCCGACGACCGCCTCGCGCCGCGCCTTGGCGTCGGCCGCGCGCCAGCCGGCCGCGCAGAGAGCGGCCCAGGAGGTGCGGTCCGGGAAGGTGAGGTCGCGGGCGGACGGGCGCAGCGGGTGCTTGCGGATGGCCTCCACGGCGGAGTCGCCGCCCCAGATCACCCGCAGGTCGCTCCACTGGCTGAGGGCCGCGGTGATCGCGTCGTCCCGGCCGTAGGTGATCATCCGCTGGGTCCGGCCGATCACCGGGTCGGCGTCGACCAGCACCTCGTTGAGCGCGGCCAGGATGGTGTCGGCCGCGGTCGCCGAGCGCTCCGAGATGCGGACCACGTTGTGGTTGCCGGCCAGCGCGGAGAGCGCCCAGGAGTACACGAAGATGGTGTCGACGTTCGCCGGCGGCACGTGGAAGACGTTGCCCCGCGGGAAGATCATTGCGTCCGGCCGCTCCATCCGGCTGATCGCCCGGGTCAGCTCGGCGGGGCGCAGGAAGTAGCCGAGCGAGCCGAGCTCGGGGTGCCGGCGGGCGACCGCCGGGGCGAGCAGCTTGCGGGCGACCTTGGCGAGGAAGTCGACGACCCGTGGGTCGCCGACGGTCAGCCGGTCATCGGAGGGCGCGGTGAGGTCACCCTCGACGCCGAAGCGATGCCTGATCATGCCGCCTCCCGGTACGTGTCCGAGCAGCCCCGCGCCTCGGCCCGGGGCAGCCGGCCGAGCACCGAGAAACGCTTGCCGGGCCAGTCGCCGTCGTCGATCCCGTGCACCACGCCGAGGTCCTCGGTGAGCAGCACATGCCCGGGGTACGACGTGGGGAGCGTGCTGACCACCTCGATCAGGCCGGGCTTGCCGGGCGGCAGCTCGGCCCACGTCTCCGGGTCGCGGATCACCACGTCGGCGAAGTCGGGGCAGTAGAGCGAGCCGCCGGACGGGCCCTCCAGGAAGATCGTGCCGATCTGCTCGACCATGCCGTAGAAGTTGTGCGTCCGGGTGAGCCCGACGCCGGCCAGCCGGGAGCGGAACTCCTCAGGGGAGACCGCCTGGTCGACCAGCTTCTTCCAGCCACCGGAGTGGATCAGGATGCCGTTGCTGAGATCGAGCCCGTTGTCCCGGGCGACCTCGTAGAGGTGCAGCCAGACCAGGTAGGTGAACCCGAAGATCAGGAACGGTTCGGTGCCGTGCTTGGCCAGGAACGCGCGGATCGCCTCGAGGTCGACCACACCCTCGTCGTCCAGCGCCCACACGTGGTCGCGGCCGAAGGTCGCCATCCCGAGCACGCCGGCGCCGCGGGCGCTGAACGAGCGGCGGTCCTTGAGCATCGCCTTGGTGTCGACCAGCAGCATCGGCAGCCGCTTCGGGCCGAGCACGCTCTGCACGGTGGCGCCCAGCTGGCGGGTCTGCGTCGCGGCGGCCGCCTTGTCCAGGTAGATCCGGCTGACCTCGCCGGTGGTGCCGCTCGACGTCAGCACCTTGAAGACCTCGTCGTCTCCAATGCTCTTGAGCTGCAGGTTCTTGAACAGCCGCACCGGCAGCCAGGGCAGCTCGGCGACCGAGCCGGCCGAGGTGTAGCCGGACGCGGCGAGGATCCGCTCGTAGGGCTGGCAGTGCTCCCGGTGGTGTTCGACCAGCGAGGAGAGCTCTTTCAGCAGGACCTCTTCCTTCGCGGCCTGCGCAAGGGTGAAGACACTCACAGCGATGACTCCAACGCCCGATAGTCGATCTTGCCGTTGGGCAGCAGCGGCAGAGCGTCAACACTACGCACGTGCACCCCGGTGAAGTGTGTCCCGAGCCACTCGGCGATCTTGGTGCGTAGACCGCGGGCCTCGTCGTCGGAGAGCCCCTCGGCGAAGACGTGCACCTTGTCGTCGCCGGCCACCGCCGCGACCGGGAAGTTCTTCTCCACGTCGTCCAGGTTGATCCGGACGCCGAACACCTTGCCCATCCGCTTCGTGCGGCCGGTCAGGAACAGGAAGCCGTCGTCGTCGAGCCGGCCCAGGTCGCCGGTGCGCAGCACGCCACCCTGCTCGTCGCCCTTGGCCAGGTCGGCGGCGGTGTCCGCGTAGCCCATCATGACGTTGGGACCGCGGTAGACGACCTCGTCGTCCTCGATCGCGAACTCCCCGCCGGGCAGTGCCTTGCCGACCGAGCCGAGCTTGTCCGCCAGCTGCTCCGGCGGCAGCGTGGCCATCCGCGGCGCCGCCTCGGTCTGGCCGTACATCACGTAGAGCTTGCCGCCGACGGTCGCCATCCGCTTAGCGAAGTCGGTCACCAGGTCGGTGCGCAGCCGGCCACCGGCCTGGGTGAGGGTACGCAGCGCGGGGTATTTCGCCGGGTCGAAGCGCAGCCGGCGGAGCATCTCGTACTGGTAGGGCACAAAGGCCATCGAGGTGACCCCGCGGTCGACCGCCACATTCCAGAACTCGCGCTGCATCAGACCGGTGCGCTCGAGCAGGATGGTGGCGCCGCGCAGCAGGTGCGAGTTCAGCACCGACAGGCCGTACGAGTAGAAGAGCGGGAGCGTGGTGATCGCCACGTCCTCGGCGGTGATGTCGAGCACCTCGGCGATCTGCCCGGCGTTCGTCAGCACTGCGTCAGCGGAGAGGCGGACGAGCTTGGGATTGCCGGTCGAGCCGCTCGTGGTCAGCAGCAGCGCCAGATCGGGGTGCACCTCGGTGGTGCGGAATCGCTCGATCAGGTCGGCGTGGTCGGTCTCCGGGTCGAGCAGCACCACCGGCCGGCCGAGGCGCAGCGCGGCCAGGTAGCGGGCGATGGACGGCACCGTGGTCGCGAACGGCAGGAAGACGACCCCGCCCGGCCCGGCGGTCAGCTCGGCCGCGGCCGCGTCGATCAGCTCGTCGGTCAGTGTCTCGCCGGTCGCCGCGTCGATCACCCGGGCGCCGGGATGCAGCAGGTTCACAACGTCAGTCCTCCGTCGACCCCGAGCACCTGGCCGGTCACGAAACGGGCCTGGTCGGAGAGGAGGAACGCAATGACGTCGGCCACCTCGTCGGCCTCACCGAGTCGGCCCAGGGCAGTGTCGGCGATCCGCTCGGCGCGGCCCGCGTCGTCGAGCGAGTCGAGCATGTCGGTGGCGATGAAGCCGGGCTCCACTGCGTTCACCCGGATGCCCTGCGGCCCGAACTCCTTGGCGGCGGACTTCGCCAGCGCCGCCACGGCGGCCTTCGACGCGGCGTAGACGGCCTGGCCGGCGATGCCGCGACTCGCGGTGATCGAGGAGACCAGAACCACGGCGGGGGTACGCCCGCGGGCGAGCAGTCGGGCCGCGCCGCGCAACGTGTACGCCGCGCCGGCCGCGTTCACCGCGAAAAGACGCTGGATGGTCGCGTCGTCGGTCATCCCGAGCATTCCCGCGGCGTGCGTCCCGGCGTTGACCACCAGCGCGTCCAGCCGCTTGAAGGTCTGGAAGGCGACCTGCATGAGGGCCTTGCTGGTCGCCGGGTCGGCGATGTCGCCGTGCGCGGTCACCGCGGTCACGCCGTACTTGTCGGACAGCTCGGCTGCCACCCGACCGACCGCGTCCGCGCCGTAGCCGTGCAGCACGAGATCGTGGCCACGCTCGGCGAGACGCTGGGCGGTGGCCCGGCCGATACCGCGGGAGGCGCCTGTGACCAGGGCCACCCGATCACTCATTGATGTCCACCCCGTACTTGCCCAGGATGCGGACCGCTTCGGTGAAGCTCGACATATTGATCACGTCATCAGTGTCGATCATCACGGAGAACTCGTCCTCGATTGCCGCGACGAGGGACATGTGAGCGAGCGAATCCCACTTCTCATTGTCCTGGTACCGCAGGTCGTCCACGGGCGCGTCCGCCGGAAGATCCAGTGCGGTGCGGAACGCGTCGCGCAGTCTCTGCAGTTCGCTCACGGGTTTACTCCAAAGGGGCTCAAGACGGAGGAATTTACCATCGCCAGGCTGACAAACGGCGGGGTCAATCCTAGTGGAACCTGAGGTGAACTAACGTTAGCGTTTCACGTTGGCCGTCGAAACGTTGGGTGAGCTGGTTATGCTTCCGGCTCGTACTGCCTTCCGCCCACCCCCCGGGAGAAAATCACAGTGTCTGTTCTGAGCGGATCGTCGATCCTGGTCACCGGTGCCACCGGGTCCTTCGGTAAGGCGTTCCTCACCTACGCCCTCGCCAACCTCGACCCGCAGCGCATCGTCGTCTTCTCCCGGGACGAGCTGAAGCAGTACGAGCTGCGCCAGATGTTCGGCGACAACCCCCGGCTGCGCTTCTTCCTCGGCGACATCCGAGACCGCGAGCGCCTGCTGCGGGCCATGCACGGCGTCGACTACCTGGTGCACGCCGCCGCACTCAAGCAGGTCGACACCGCGGAGTACAACCCGTCCGAGTTCGTCGCCACGAACATCAACGGGTCGCAGAACGTGATCGACGCCGCCATCGACAAGGGCGTGAAGAAGGTCGTCGCGCTCTCCACCGACAAGGCGTCCAGCCCGATCAACCTTTATGGTGCCACCAAGCTGGTGGCCGACAAGCTCTTCATCGCCGGCAACCACTACGCCGCGACCCACCCGACCCGGCTCTCGGTGGTCCGCTACGGCAACGTGATGGGCAGCCGCGGCTCGGTCGTGCCGCTGTTCCGCAAGTTGGCCGCCGAGGGCAAGAGCCTGCCGATCACCGACAAGCGGATGACCCGCTTCTGGATCACGCTCCCCCAGGCCGTGAAGTTCGTTGTCGACTCGTTCGACGTGATGCAGGGCGGCGAGCTGTTCGTGCCGCGCATCCCGAGCATGCGCATCGGCGACCTGATCGAGGCCGTCGCGCCGAACGCGCCCACCCACGAGATGGGCGTGCGGCCGGGCGAGAAGCTGCACGAGGAAATGATCGCCGCCGACGACAGCCGCCGCACCCTGCGCTTCCCCGACCGCTACGTGGTGCAGCCGGTCGTCGCGAGTTGGGGCTACGAGACCCCGACCGGCGGTGAAGAGGTGGCGGACGGCTTCAACTACCGCTCGGACAACAACGACCTGTGGCTCTCCGTCGACGACATGCGGTCCCTGCTGGCGGAGAACTGATGCTTCCGTACGGGCGGCAGTCGATCGACCAGTCGGATGTGGAGGCGGTGACCGCCGCACTACGCAGCGACTATCTGACCACCGGCCCCCGCGTCGAGCAGTTCGAGGCGGAGCTGTCCGCCGTGGTAGGCGCCCCGGTCGTCACGGTGAGTAATGGAACCGCCGCACTGCATACCGCGTACGCCGCCGCTGGGGTCGGCCCGGGCGACCAGGTCGTCACGACGCCGATGACGTTCGTCGCCACCGCCTCATGCGCGGCCATGTTCGGCGCCGAGATCCTCTTCGCCGACATCGAGGACGACACCGCGAACCTCGACCCGGACGCGGTCGAGTCCTTGGTCACCGCGCGCACCAAGGCGATCGCGGCGACCGACTACGCCGGCCACCCGGCCGACTACGACGCGTTGCGGAAGGTCGCCGAGGGCGTCGGCGCCGTGGTGGTCGGCGACGCGGCCCACGCGATCGGGTCGACCTACCAGGGCCGGCCGGTCGGCACGCTCGCCGACCTGACCACCTTCTCGTTCTATCCGACGAAGAACATGACCACCGCCGAGGGCGGCGGGGTCGCCGCCCTGCGGCCGGAGCTGCTGCAGCGGGCGCGCACCTTCAGCAAGATCGGGGTGGTCCGCGATCCGGGCCGGCTACGCGACCCGGACGGCGGCGCCTGGTACTACGAGGTGCCCGAGTTCGGGCTGAACTACCGGCTGCCCGACCTGCTGTGCGCGCTCGGCAGCTCGCAGCTGCGCCGGCTCGCCGCGTTCAAGGCCCGCCGGCAGGCGCTCACCGCGCGCTACGACGAGCTGCTCGCCGACGTGCCGGGGCTGCGCCTGCCGACACAGCGCGACGGCGTCGACCCGATGCGCCACCTTTATCCGGTGCGGGTGCTCGACGGCCGGCGGCGCGAGGTCTTCGACCGGATGCGGGCGGCCGGCATCATCGTGCAGGTCAACTACATCCCGGTCTACTGGCATCCGGTCTTCGCGGATCTCGGTTATCGCCGCGGCATGTGCCCGGTGGCCGAGGCGTTCTACGCTGAAGAGCTGTCACTGCCGCTCTTCGTCGACCTCACCGACGCCGATCAGGATCGCGTCGTCGAGGAGCTGCGCAACATTCTCGGGAGCTAGCCGCGTGCACCACGCCAACCACTTCTACGGCCACGCCCACGTGATGGCGGAGTACGCCGGGCTCGATCCGGAGCACCCGCCACGGATCAACGGCTATCTGCAGCACGGGTGGAACGTGGTGGACGGGCTGGGCGGCGGCACCCCGTACGTGCCGGGTCGTCCGATCTTCGTGTTTTCCGAGCAGACCCGGCGGCGGGCGTGGTCGATGGGCCGGCGGCAGGCCACCGTCGTCGGCGCACCGTTCCTGTACCTGATGACCTATGCCGAGCCGGCGCCCGCCGACCAGGTCCGCGAGGGGACCATCTGGTACCCGTTCCACGGCTGGGAGCGCCAGCAGGTGCGCGGCGATCACCAGCGGCTGGTCGACGAGATCCTGGAAACCGAGCAGGGCGCTCCGGTCACCTTCTGCCTGTACTGGCACGAGTACCGCAACGATCAGATCCGGGCCGAGTACGAAAAGGCCGGTTTCCGGGTGATCTGTCATGGCTACCGCGGGCACATGTGGCGCGACACCGACCGGTTCTTCCTCCACAAACAGCTAGCTGAGCTGCGCAGACACAAGCGGGTGGCGTCCAACCGGCTGAGCAGCGCGATCTTCCACGGTGTCGCGGCCGGGTGCGAGCCCGCGGTCTACGGTGACCCGATGTATTTGGACAAGGAGCACCCGCCGACCGCCGAGCGCATCCGGCGGCAATGGCCGGAGCTGCACGGCAAACACCCCGACCCCGTCGACGCGTACGCCTCCGCGATGGCCGAGTTGGGCGCCGGTTACCTCGCCTCCCCCGCCGAGCTGCGTGCCATCCTGGGTTGGACGGCACGCAGGC
This sequence comes from Actinoplanes sp., assembly GCA_036399635.1. Taxonomy (GTDB): domain Bacteria; phylum Actinomycetota; class Actinomycetes; order Mycobacteriales; family Micromonosporaceae; genus Actinoplanes. The sequence continues at coordinate 9,013 of DASWMR010000033.1, forward strand.
CCGCGGTGGTGACGGCGTGATCCAAATGATCGGCGGTGACATGCCCGGCTGGACCGAGGACCGGCCACCGGTCGGCGGTGCCCTCTTCGGCTACCTGGTCGACCAGTTGCCGGCCGGTGCCACCGTGCTGGTCGCGGGCCCACACACCGACGCGCTGGTCGACGCGCTCGCCGCCCGTACCTCGGTGACCTGCCTGGTCCGCTCGCAGCCCACCGCAATCGAGCTCGAGGCCCGCGGCATCGAGGTGCTCTGCGGCACCATCGCCAAACTCACCGACACCGAGCAGTACGACGTGGTGGTCGCACTCGACGGCCTCGACCGGCTCTGCTCGGTCGAGGGTCCGCAACTCGACTGGGCGGAGAGCCTGCAGGCGCTCAAGCGGGCCCTGCGTCCCGGCGGCATGCTGCTGCTCGCCGTCGAGAACGAGCTCGGCGTGCACCGGCTGGTCGACTCGGCCAGCGCCACCTCGGCACAGACCGACGACGCGTGGCGCCCGCTCGGCGAGTTCGACACCAAGCCCGGCAACCCGACCCGGCTCGCCGAGACGCTCTCCGCCGAGGGCCTGGCGATCGACTGGCTCGGCTCGGCCTGGCCGTTCCCGGCCGCGCCCACCCTGATCGCCACCCCCAACGCGCTGCGGGACGGGCCGGTGGACGCACTGGCCGCGGTGACCGCGGGGGCGGTCGGACGGGCGTACGCGGACCGGCCCGTGCTCAGTGACCCCCGGCGGCTCGCCGCGGCCGCCGTGCGGGGCGGTCTGGGGCCGGAGTTCGCCTCGGCCTGGCTGGTCGTCGCCCACCGGGCACCGCGCCCGTCGGCCACCCTGAATCTCCCGCCGGTGCTGATCAGCGACGGCCCAGCGCCGTCGGCGCCTCCCGCCCAGGCCGTGCCTCCCACGGGAGCGGTGCTTGCCACCGGAGCCATGCCTCCCGCGGAGGCCGGGCCTTCCGCCGAGGCCGGGCCTTCCGCCGAGGCCACGCCTTCCGTCGGGTCGGTGATGGAGTTGGTGCCGGATCGCGACGGCGGCTGGACCCGGCGGGTGATCCGGGCGGCCGGTGATCGCGACCTGTCCGCGCTGAACGGCCCGCTGCCGGCCGGTCGGCTGCTCGAGGAACTGCTGCTCGGCGCCTGCCTGCGACACGACCTGCCGCTGGTCCGCCGCCTGCTTACCGGCTGGATGGCGACGCTGCCCACCGCGACGCCGGACAACATCGTCGTCCACAAGGACGCCTTCACGCTGCTCGACGGCACTCTCCCGGCGCAGGGTGACGTGCTGCGTCGGTTCGCGCTGACGCTGCTCGGCGGCGGCTACGCGCACCCGTGGCCGGCGGCCACCGACCTGGCGACGCTGACCTCGGTGCTGCACGGCGCAGCCGGCCTGCCCGACGACCTCGTGGCAGTCGAGCCGGGCCTGGAACTACCATTGCCGGATTCCCGCCGCGAACACGAAGAGCAATTGCGTGCGCTCCGCAGGCAGTTGGCCGACGCAGCGTCACGTGCCCAGTGGTACGAACGTGAGCTGGATAAACGGGAGAAAGAACTTAACAAGGCACGCTTGCAGATCTCCGCTTTTAGCGGCACTGTCAGCTACCGCGTCGCCAAGCTGGGCATCGGCGTTGCGCGTAAAGCCCGCAATCGCATCCGAAAAGGACTTAGATGACATCCCTCGGCATAATCCAGGCCCGGATGGGCTCGTCCCGGTTGCCCGGCAAGGTCCTTCGCCGGCTCGGCGGCCGCACCGTGCTGGAACGCGTGGCCCTCGCCGCGAAGCACAGCGGCGTGCTGGACGAGCTGGTGGTGGCGACCACTGTGGAGGACACCGACGACGCGATCGTCGCGGAGTGCGAGGCGATCGGCGTGCCCTGCTACCGCGGCCCGGTCGACGACGTGCTGACCCGCTTCCTCGGCGTGCTCGACAAGCACGAGAGCGACATCGTGCTGCGCTTCACCGCGGACTGCCCCTTGCTCGACCCGAACCTCGTCGCCCGCGCCTACCGGGTCTTCGTGGCGGCCGGCGTCGACTACATGACCACGTCGATCACCCGTACGCTGCCGCGCGGGCTGGACGTCGAGGTGGTGCGTACCCCGGTGCTGCGCGAGATCGACGCCCTGGCGACCGACCACCACCGCACGCACGTGACGTCGTACATCTACACGCACGCCGACCAGTTCGACGTGATCGGGATGACCACCCAGCCCGACCTGTCGCACCTGCGGCTCACCCTCGACACCGACGACGACTGGAAGCTGATGGAGGCGATCGTCGAGCAGTACGGCGACGACCCGATCCCGGTCCGCGCCCTGGCCGACTGGCTGGCCGGCCGCCCCGACCTCATCGAGCTGAACGCGCACGTTCTGCAGAAGGCCCTCGTCCAGGCGTGACCATCGTCGGAATCCGCTGCGACGCCGGCGCCCGCAGGGGTGTCGGGCACCTCGTCCGATGCGTGGCGTTCGCCGAGGAGCTCGTGTCCCGCGGCGTCGGCGTCCGTTTCCTCAGCGACCTGGACGACCTCGAGTGGGCGACGGCGCAGCTCACCCAGCGCGGGCTGCCGTGGTACCCGCCCCCGTTCGACCCGGTCGCCCTGGTCGCCGCGGCCGACCGGCTCGAGCTGGACGCACTGGTGGTCGACTCGTACACGCTGCCGCCGGAGCACAGCGTGGCCGTCCGCAGGACCGGCCGCACCGTGCTAGCCATTGTGGACGGTGACTTCCGCGGCCAGACCGCGGACATCTACGTCGACCAGAACCTGGACGCGGCGATCGACACCCCGGACGCGGTCGGCCTGGCGGGCCTGGACTACGCGCTGCTGCGCGGTTCGGTGCGGCAGCTGCGGCCACTCGCGCCTCCGGTGCACACCAATGCGCGTACGCCCAAGGTTGTCGCGTTTTTCGGCGGTACCGACGCCTACCGCGCCGCCCCGCAGATCGCCGCCCTGCTGACCGAGACCGGGGCGCCGTTCGACGCCACGGTGATCGGCGCGGACGAGAGCCTGCGCAAGGAGTTGCACGCGGTCACGCCGCGGCCGGGCCAGCGCTTCGACATCATCGCGCCCACCGACGACCTGCCGAAGCTGCTCGCTGGCGCCGATCTAGCGGTCAGCGCCAGCGGCACGTCGACCTGGGAGCTGCTGTGCCTGGGCCTGCCGGCCGCCCTGGTCTGGGTGGTCGACAACCAGATCCTGGGCTACGACCGGACGATCGCCCGCGGCTTCGCAGCCGGCCTGGGCCAGTTGGGCCACCTGGACCGAGGCTCGGTCACGACGCTGCGCGACCTACTGACCGACCCGGCCGCCCGCACCACGTTGGCCGCCCGGGCATGGGCCGCAGTCGACGGCCGCGGCGTCGAGCGGGTGGCCGACGCCCTGCTGACAGCCATCGGCTAGCGCAGGCCTTGGATTAGGTAGAGCACGGCGAGCCCAGTGGCGAGCATGCCGAGGAGGAGCCGCAGCGCCGTCTCGGGCAGATAGGGCTGCAGCCGGGCGCCGAGGTAACCACCGATCAGGCCGCCGGCACCGCAGAGCAGGCCCAGCCTCCAATGCGGGGCGATGTCACCGGTGGTGATCAGGGCGAGGATGCCGTAGGTGCCGGCACCGACAATGGACGTGAGGAACGTCGAGGCCAGGGCCGCGGGCGCGATCTGGGTCATCGGGGTGCCGCGGCCGGCGAGGATTGGCCCGAGAATGGAGCCGCCGCCAATGCCGTAGACACCACCCACGGTCCCGGTGATGAGGCTGAGCCCGAGGATGGCGCGTCGCGCCAACGGCCGCCGGTCGGGGGTGCCGCGACGCAACGCTCGGGCGCAGAGCCAGAGTCCGAGCGGTAGCAGAACGGCGGCTGCGACGAGACGGAATACCTGCGCTCCGGGGATGGCGAAGACCCGGATCAGTGCGCCCAGCACAACGCCGGGCACCGTGCCGGCGATCAGCAGCCGCGCGAGAGGCCCGGCGAGCTGCCCGTTACGCCGGTAGCGGGCCAGCGCGCCGGGCCCGGAGACGACGTTGAACAGCAGGTTCGTCGGGGTGACCGCCGGGCTTGGCACATGCAGCACGCTGAGCTGGACGGGCAGCAGAAACACCGCCCCAGACACACCCACGGGCGAGGTAATGATCGAGATCAGCAGCCCAGAGACAAACCCGGTGAGCCCGGTCGCCCAGCTCACCGACCTGAGCCAAGCCGCGGGCGACGCATGATCGAAACCGTCCCTACGCGTTCTTGCGGTGCAGCGCGACCAGCGGGATCCGGCGGGCCGTCTTGGTCTGGTAGTCGGCGAAGCCGGGCATGGCCGCGGTTACCCGGGCCCAGGTCTGCTCGTAGTCGTCACCGGTGATCTCGGCCGCGCGGACCTCGACCGTCTCTGCGCCGATCTCGATCGTGGTGTCCGGGTTGGCCCGCAGGTTGGCGAGCCAGTCGGGATTCTGCGGGGCGCCGCCCTTGGAGGCCACGATGACCAGACGGTCGCCGTCGTCGTAGTAGGCCAGCGGGTTGACCCGGACGGTGCCGGTACGGGCGCCGGTGTGGTGCAACAGCAGCAGCGCGTCGCCGAACTGGGCGACCCCCTTGCCGCCTTGGGTACGGAACTGCTCGATGATCGTCGTATTCCAGTCAGTCATCCCCACAAAATAGACTCACGGCTCGGTCACCTCGATCACCACCTTGCCGACGGCGTGCTGCTCGACCGCCTCGTGCGCCTCGGCGATCCGCTCGAACCCGAACCGCACGATCGGCAGCCCGAACCCCGCGCCGACCCGGAAGGCGCCCGAGTTGACCGCCTCGGCCACCGCCGCGACCGCGTTGTCCTTCTCCTCGACCGTGGTGGTGTAGGTGAGCACGAAGTCGAGGCTGACGTTCTTCAGCATCGCCTTGAAGCTGGGGACGACGACCTCGCCGGCCACGTAGATCGCGATGTTGCCGCCCGGCGCGACCACCTTGAGGTCAAGCCGCAGATTGTCGGTGTTGACCTCGACCACGATGTTCGGCCCGGACGGGCTCAGCTCGGCGATCCGGGCGGCCACGTCCTCCTCGCGGTAGTTGAGCACCGCGTCGGCTCCGGCGGCGGCCGCCAGTTCGGCCTTCTCCTTCGACGAGACGGTGGCGATGACGTACGCGCCGGCCCACTTGGCGAGCTGGATGGCGGCGTTGCCGACCGCGCCCGCCCCGCCCGCGACCAGCACGGTCCGGCCGTCCAGCGCGCCGGGCCCGAGCCGCGCCGGCCCGTCCGACGCCAGCGTGAGGCAGCGGTGCGCGGTCAGCGCCGGGATGCCCAAGTCAGCGCCGACCTCAAACGGCACGTCGTCGTTCATCCGCACCACCTGGCGAAGGGGCAACACCACGTACTCCTGCGCGGTTCCGTTCACCCGGCCGTAGCCGGCGTCCCAGACCCAGACGCGGTCGCCCGGCTCGAGCCCGGTCACCCCCTCGCCGACCGCGTCGACCAGGCCGGCGCCATCCTGATTCGGCACCCGGGGAAGAGAAACCCCATCCGGTACGCCACGTCCGGCGCGCGTGCCGGTGTCGGTTGGATTGACCGCGGAGAGCACGATCCGCACCCGCACCTCTCCCGGGCCGGCCGACGGCAGGTCGCGGTCGACGATCTGGAGCACGGACGCGGGACCGGGAAACTCGAACACAGCAGAACGCATGAATTCCACCCTAGGCTCCCACTACGGAAACAAGAGCTCCCGGCGCATCGCGATCCGCGGCCAGGCGTCGAGCCCGTGCCCAGATGCGCGCGTATCCGCATGGGTTTGAAATAACCGCTCAGCGCTCCGGGCCCCCTGCCGATTGGCACTGTGTTCCTCATTCTCCTGGGTCACGGATGACCATGCGCCGTCCGGGAGGCCCCGTGCCCACCGTGCTTATTGCCGACGACAACGCCGACCATCGCGAACTGCTCAGTTACGCGCTGCGCCGCTCCGGCCACGAGATCGTCACCGCCGTCGACGCGGGCACCGCGATGTCCGCCCTCCGCCTCGGTGGCGTCGACGCCGCGC
>DASWMR010000034.1:0-8983 GCA_036399635.1 Actinoplanes sp.
AGATGGCCACCGGCTCGGCCGCGAGCTCGGGCGGCAGGGCCGTGAACTTCGTGTCGGCGCCCAGCGCCACCTCCTGGGCCTGGCCCGGTTCGTCGGCGTAGTTCAAGGCACTGATCTGGCGGCGAAGGAGACGAAGCTCACCAATCGGGTCGCCGGCCCTGACCAGGTCCGCCGCGGCGGCCGCGAACGTCTGCGCCGCCTCGGCATCGCGGTCCAGGTCGTACAGGATCTGGCCGGCCTCCTCGCCCATCTGACCGCGACCGGCCGGGTTGTCGGCCAGCCGCTCGATCAGGTCGCGGAAGCCGCCCAGCGCACCCGCCCGGTCGCCGAGGTCGCGGTAGAGCCCGGCCAGCAGGAACCGGTTGTTGTTGGCCGCGTCGGTCAGGCCCAACCGGTCGTTGATCGCCAGCGCCTCCTCGGCGACCTCGGCCGCCTCGACGAGCCGGCCGGAGAGCCGGTAGGCCTCGGCCAGCTCGACACGGGCGAAGGCGCCACCCTCGTCGATGTCCAGCTCGGCGGCGATCGCGACCGCCTCGACCAGGTCGGGAATCGCCTCGCTCGCCCGGCCGGACCGGATCAGGGCCCGGCCGCGACCGAGCCGGGCCGGCAGCGCGAGCTCGGGCCCGCCGGCGGCGAGGGCCGCCGTGAACGCCTCGATCTGCTCGGCCGGCTCCTCGGCGAGATGGGCGCAGAGAGAGGCCGCCTCGGCCAGCCGGGATGCCGGGCCCTGCTCGCGATAGAACTCCCATCCGGCCCGGCCGGCCGCCCGGGCCTCGTCGAACCGCTCGGCAGCGGCCCGGTGCCGGGCTCTCAACATGGCGTGCTCGGCTATCCGGCGGGGGTCGCCGGTCTCCTCGGCGAGCGCGTACCCGTGATCGCCTGCCTCGTTCGCCTCGTCGAGTCGGCCCTGTACAGCGTGCAGGATGGACAGTCGGCCCCAGGCCGCGGCGCGCTCGGCCACACCGCCGTGTTCGTCCTGATAGGACACGTCGGCCCGGATCGGCTGCTCGTCGATCTCGCCGGCGAAGGCCCGGTCCAGCGCTATCCGGGCGCGCAACACCCCGGCCTCACCCGGCGCGTCCGCCTTGACCAGCAGCTCTACCGCCTCTGCCCATGCCTCCAGAGCACTGTCGGAGTCGGCGAGGCGCAGCCGGTTGCCCGTCTGGATCGCCCGGCGGCCGGCCAGCAGCGGGTCGTCGAGTACCGGGAAGCGGGCGTCGAGGGCGTCCAGGGTGGCCACGAAAGCGCCCGTCCGGTCGTCGTCGTAGTGCGCCTTGGCCAGGGCGAGCAGCTCGGCCGGCCCGGCGTCGGCCGGCACCTCCGGCGGCGGCTCCGGCGCGGCCACCGGGGCGGGCGCAGCCGGCGCGGCGGTGCGCGCGGACGGCGAGAGGACCACCCGGGCCGGGAACGGTTCGGCGTCCAGCCGGGCGGCCGTCCGGCGGCCCTGCTCGTCGGTGCCGTTGCGCGCGTCGAAGCGCCGGGCCAGCTCGGTCGCCCGCTCGCGCAACTCGGTCGCGACCTCGGCGGCGGGGGCGTCGGCACGGTCGCGACGGTGGATCGGGGTGTCGCCGTGGCCCAGCTCGGTGATCCGCCGCAGCACCAGGGCGCCGGCCGCGGCCAGCTCCATCTCCGCCGCCGGCGTGGGCGCCCTGTCGAGCCAGTCGAGGTGCCGCTGGAGGATCTCGAGGCCGCGGTGCTCATTGCCGGTGCGGGCGCAGAACGCAATGTGCGACGCGATGTCGGCCGTGTCGGCGATGTTGTTGCGCTCCAGCCGGTACGACCGTCGGTGCGCGTCGGCCGCCTCCTGCTCGCGGCCGCACTCCAGGTAGGGCACCATCAGCTCGCTGAGGATGCGCTGGGGCTGCTCGATGCAGGTCTGCGCGCCGGCCAGCACCGGTTCGGCCTGCTCGACCGCCTCGGCGAACCGGCCCCGGGAGGCGAGGTATTCGGCCACGTCGGTGGGGTCGCAACCGATGCAGTCGGAAAGATCGTCCCGCGGGGCCGCCTGCCAGCGGGCGAACCACTCATCCGCCTCGTCGCGCAGCCCGACGTGCCGGGCGACGATGTAGCGGTGCTTGTAGACCGCCTGCATGCCCTGGCCGTACTCCCGGTAGCGGCGCTCCATGTCGTCGAGCACCGCCTGGGTGCGGGCCAGCGGCACCTCGGGGAACTTGGTCAGGGCGTTGACCATCGCCTTGAACAACCAGAGCAGGCGGGGCAGGGCGCTCTGGTGGTAGGGCTGCGGGTTGTCGTCCAGGTCGGCTATGCACCACGAGAACGTGACGAAGGCCTTGCCGGGCTCGCCGCCGTACCCGAACGATTTCGTGGCGACCAGCCGGCTCTCGAACGCCAGTCGCTGGTCGCCGGCGCCGTCGACGTGGCGCAGGAGTTCCTCGGACAACGCCGTTCGCGGCGGGCCGTACGGCATGGTCTCGGCATCGCTGAGCAGCTGCCACAGCTCTTCGGCGGTCTTCATCGGGAAACTCCCTCGGCGGGTGGCACGGCCCGGTTGAGCAGGCCCATGAATGAGGTGGTCAATAGCGCGGCGTCGGCCGGCCGGATCGGGTGGTGCCCCAGCATCAGCGCCTGGCCGTAGAGCGACTCCACGGCCAGGCCAATCAGCTCGGGGTCGCCGATCGCGGTGATCCGGCGGACCAGGGGGTTGCGGTGGTTGAGCACCAGCTGCGGGCGCTCCGGCGGGGCGGTGCGGGCCAGCGCGTCCAGCACCCCGCCCCAGAGATCGTCGGCCTTGTCCCGGCTCGCGGTGAACTCCTCGCGGAACGCGGCCGCCCGACTCACCAGATAGAGCGCCGGCAACGTCGGCGGATCAAACACTCGGACCACGACCTCGCAGCCGAGCCGATCGAGACGCCGCTGAGCCGCCGACAGGAACGGCCGCAACCGCAACTCGACCTCCGTGTCCACCGCCTCGAAGTGGGTCGCCAGGTCGGTCGGTTCGAGCCGCTCCACCCGGATCTCCCGGTCCACCGCGGCGAGCCGGTCGATGATCTCGGCGTCGTAGACGTACCCGCCGTTGACCAGGGCCACGTCCTGCGCGGCGGCGACCGCGGCAAGCTGGCGGAACTCGTCGGCGGTGGCGGCATAGCGGATCAGACCGTGCCGCTGGCGGAACTCGGCGAGCGTGACGTGACCCATGTTGGTCTCCATCGGGTACCACTGCTCGACCAGGCGCAGCATCTCGTCGTCGTGCAGGGCGAGCGCCTTGACGCCGAGGTGGTGGATGCCGAGGAACTTCGCGAGCCGGTGCGGATCGGTCGCGGCCAGCCGGACCAACCAGCCGCGCAGCTGGTCGGCGATCGCCTCCCGGGTGTCGGCGAGCAGGCCGTCGTCGTAGAGCGCCTCGCGGCTCGCGGTCGGCCGCAGCTCGGTGCTGTTCACCACGCAGCGGGCGAAGAAGGCCCACTCCGGCAGCAGCCCCTCGATGCTCTCGGCGAGCAGCATCCGTTTCAGGTAGACCCGGTGGCCGCCGCGGGCTGCCGGGTTCACCGGCGTCGGCAGCACGAAGGCGACGCCGGTCAGGCCGGCCTCGGGCACGTCGAGCTCGATCACGTCCAGCGGGCGAAGACCGAAGACCCGCTCCGCGTACGCCGTCAGGTCGCCCTGTCCGCGACCCCAGGGCACGCCGCCGGTGGTCACCCGGACGCCGTCCACCTCGACCGGCACCGGCAACAGTGAGCCGTACAGCTCGGCGAGCTCGCGCACGGTCGTACCGGTAAGGAAGTGCTCGGCGCCGCGGCGCGGCAGCAGGGTGACCGTGGTGCCCGGCTCGCGCTCGTCGCCCGGACCGACCTCGTAGCGGCCGTCGGACCGGCCCGTCCAGAGCACCGGCTCGGCGCCGGCCTGTCGGGTGTGCACCCGGATCTCGTCGGCCACCAGAAAACAGGAGAGCAGGCCGATGCCGAACTGGCCGAGGAACTCGTGCCGGGCGAAGCCGAGCTCGTCGCGCTTGGAGCTGCGGCCAATTGTGGCGAGCAGCTCGTGCACCTGTGCCTCGGTGAGCCCGATGCCGTTGTCGGTGACGCGCAGCGCGTCGTCGCCGGTGGTGATTGTGATGGCACCGGCACCCGGGTCGTCGGTCGCGGTGATCGCGTCGACGGCGTTCTGCAGCAGCTCGCGGACGTAGACGCGGGGGCTCGCGTAGAGGTGGTGACTCAGCAGGTCGACAATGCCCCGTAGATCGACCTGGAAGGTGTTGCTCACGGCGCAGAAGGTACCGGAGAGGGCGGCGGTTTCCTGCCCCAGCGGGAAATCACCGCATGCCGCCCGGCTCCGCGCCGCGGGCGATCGGGGCCCGGACGAGGTTTCCCCACTCCGTCCAGGAGCCGTCGTAGTTGCGCACCTGGGGATAACCGAGCAGGTGGTGCAGCACGAACCAGGTGTGACTGGACCGCTCACCGATGCGGCAGTAGGCGATGATGTCGTCCGCCGCCGCGAGCCCCAGCTCGTCCCGATAGATCCTGGTGAGTTCGGCGGCCGACCGGAAGCTTCCGTCCTCGTTCGCCGCCGACTTCCATGGCTTGCTGACCGCACCCGGAATGTGCCCGCCGCGCAGTGCACCCTCCTGTGGATAGGCCGCCATGTGCGTGAGCTCCCCGGTGTACTCCTGCTCCGAGCGCACGTCGACCAGCGGCCGACCGCTCGCGAGGTGGCCCATCACCTGGTCGCGGAACGCCCGGATCTCCGCGTCGTTGCGCACCGGCACCGGATAGTCCGCCGCGGACCGCTCGGTCTTGTCGCGGGTCAGCGGCCGCCCCTCGGCCACCCACTTCTGCCGACCACCGTCGAGCAGACGAACGTCGCGGTGGCCGAAGAGACTGAAGACCCAGAGCGCGTACGCCGCCCACCAGTTGAAGTTGTCGCCGTAGAAGACGATCGTGTCGTCCCGGCCGATGCCCTTGGCGGCGCAGAGCGCGGCGAACGCGGCCGGGTCGAGATAGTCGCGGGTGAGCTGGTCGTTGAGCTCCAGGTGCCAGTCGACCTTGACCGCGCCCGGAAGGTGGCCGGTGTCGTAGAGCAGGACGTCCTCGTCCGACTCGACAACGACCAGCCCCGGCGTATCGAGGTTGGCGGCCAGCCACTCGGTGGTGACCAGCTTGTCGGGGTGCGCGTACGCCTGCAGGGCGGGCGTCGGATCATTCGGGACGGACATGATGGTCACGCTATCGCCTGGCCGGCCAGCGGGCGGCCCGGCCCCGGCGAGTAGGTTTCGTACGGTGAGCGACATGCCCCCGAAGCTGGCCGAGATCGTGGATGAGTTCGCCGGCGCACCCCGCGAGCTGGTGCTCGAGATGCTGCTCGAGTTCGCCGACGCGGTGCCGCCGCTGCCCGCCGAGCTGGCCGGGCATGACGGCATGGAGCAGGTGCCGGAGTGTCAGACGCCGTTCTTCCTACGCGCCACGGTGCAGCCGGACAACATGGTCGTGACGTACTTCGACTGTCCACCGGAGGCACCCACCACGCGGGCGTTCGCCGGCATCCTGGCCGAGGGCCTGGCCGGGTCCTCGGCCGCCGAGATCCTTGCCGTGCCGGACGACCTCTATACCCGGATGGGGCTGGCCCAGACGATCAGCCCACTGCGCATCCGGGGCGGCTCCGCGATCCTCGCCCGACTCAAGCGTCAGGTCGCCGCCGGCCTCGGACAGTGAAGGTTATCGATGTTGTTTCACGTGGAACGGCATCGATTTCTGTCGATCAGGTGGCTTCCCGGGCCAGGTCCGCGATCACCTGGGCGCCCGGGAGCGCGCCCAGGGCCGGACCGGCGATGGCGATCTTGCTGTGCCGTACCCCGGACCCGATGATCACGTGGGGCACGGCGACCACCCGCGCGTCGACCAGGACCGGCCAGTCGGCGGGCAGCCCGATCGGGGTGATCCCGCCGTACTCCATGCCGGTGAGCCGCACCGCCTCGTCCATCGGAGCGAAGCTGCACTTGCGGGCGTCCAGCAGCTTGCGGACCAGGCCGTTCACGTCGGCGCGCGTGGTGGCCAGCACGACGCACGCCGCGTACCGGACGACCTCGCCGCGCCGGCCGGCGACGATCACGCAGTTCGCCGACTCGTCCGGAGTGACCCCGTACGCCTCGCAGAATGCCGCGGTGTCGGCCAGGTCGGCGTCGATCGGCGCCACGAGCACCTGGTCGCCGTCGATCGGCGCGTCGGCCGGCCACACCTCCAGCGCCTTCGCGACCGGCGGGGCCAGCAGGTCGAGGCGGGACTGGGCGGGCTCTAGTTTCAGACTTCCCATCACGCCCGCCATCCTCGCTCAATACCGCTCCGCCAGGTAGTCCTCCCACGTATGGGTACCCGCCGGCAGCGCCTCGATGGTCTGGCCGCCGGCCCGGATCGCAGCCGCCGTCCGGACCGGGATGCGGATCCGCCAGATGGGCCGCCGCCGACCCCGGGCAACCGAGCATGCCGCAGACGGTCCTGTGACGTGGCGCTGGTCACCGAGGATCCTCAGGATCGGCCGGAACCTGCCGACCTTCAGTCATTGTGGAAGAGCGTCGTAGTGCCCGGGTCGGGACCGTCAGTGGTCTCGCGCTGCTTGCCGGGGGCACGGCGGTGGCCGCCGTCGCCGGCGGCGCCCATTCGGTCTTCGCCACCGTTCTGCTCTGCCTGCTGACGATCTGCCTCGGCCACTCGCTGAAGGTGGAGATCCGGCGGCAGGCACACCGGCGATCGGCCGGCGGCTGGGCGCGACAGGACACCCTGAACGCGGTGCTGCTGGGCGTGTGGGCGGAGCTCACCCTGATCGCGGGGATCATCGAGACCGGCCCGATGTCGGTCCGGGCCGTCTGTCTCGCACTCTCCCTCGGGTACGCGAGCAGTTGCGGATACTTCGTCACGGAACGCCGCCGAGCGGTCGCCGAACTGTTCGGTTCGGGTCAGCCGGCTCAACCGTCGAACGACCCCGATCAGCTCGAGCGGGTGCCCGAGGGACGCGGCGCCGAGCTCAGCAAGTAGGTCTTGGACCGCAGCAGTTCCTCGGTCACGGCGATGCCGGTCAGCCGCTCGGTCAGCGCGAGGGCAGCGGCGGTGCAGTGCACCGGCTCGGTCGACGAGCCGAAGCCGACCGCCGCCATCGTCGGGGACAGCTCGGCAGTCCGGGCGCCCCGCTGCGCGGTGCCGGTCAGCGGATCGAAGTCCAGGTCCACCCGGTCACCGGTGCGGACCAGCAGCCGGTCCCGGCCGGTCGGCGCACGGTAGTTCGAGATCACCGTGGTGCCGGCGGACAACCGGCGCAGCATCTCGTCGGTGGTGCCGAGGGCGCCGTTGTCCTCGACGATCAGCACCCACTCGTCGTTGATCCGGCTCACGCCGAAGAAGAACCGGTCCGCGACGCCGCGCTGCCCGTCCCCGGAGCTGACCAGCTGGTTCCAGTGGACCCGCTCCATCTCCTGCGCACCGAGCAGATCGAGCACCTGGGCAGTGGTCCGACTCCGGACCCAGACGAACGAGAAGCCCCTACGCAGATCGGGGTCCGCGGCGAGCCAGCGATAGTCCGCAGCCACCGCGGCGCCCGGCGGGGTGCCACTGCCAGACGGCTCGGCGACCGCCCCGGGACGGTCCGGCCCGCACGCCGCCAGCGAACCAGCCGCCAGCAGCCAGAAGAGCGATCGGCGATACACCGCGACAGTAGATCAAAGGCGCCGCGGGCGGGCGGACCCGGCCGGTCCCGAACTGGGGCATGAAAGAGTCAATAGCCGTTCGGTTGTTGCGCCAGAGATCGACAGGCGAGACCATTTGCCGGTGACGATGCGCTCATCCGACCTGCTCACCATCGGTGAAGCGGCGATCCTGCTGCGCTCCGACCGGCACCGGGTCCTCGACCTTTGCGCGCGCGGCCTGCTGCCGTACGTCAGCGTGGGCGCACACCGGCGGATCCGGCGCGCCGACATCGAGGCGTTGATCGAAGCGTCCCTCACCCGCCGCCAGCTCGAGCAGCTGTGGCTGCACCAGGCGATCGCGGTCAAGTTCGTGCGGGACCCGGCATCGATGCTGGCCCTCGCGGCGATCAACCTGCGCAGGCTGCGCCGCCTGCGGCCGGCCGGCCCTGGCTGGGAGTGGCTGGACCGCTGGCAGATCGTGCTCGACGACGGCCCCAGCGCCGTGCTCGACGCGCTGACCTCGCCGTTCGCCTACGCGGCCCGGCTTCGCGAGAGCTCGCCGTTCGCCGGTGCACTGTCCGAAGGAGAGCGACGGGCGGTCCTGGACTCCCTCGCTGAACAGCGCCGCGTGCAGGTGCGACCCATGCGACTGGCGACCCGGGAACGCATCATCCACGCCGTCTGAGCCCCGTCCGGCGTCCGCGGAGTGCCCCGAATGGTTGTCCACAGATCGATACATGGCGCTGCAATCGCGCGTCGTGCCGGTTAGCCTGCGTTGCGTGAGCGAACGAAAACGGGCCGCCGCCGTGATCGTGCGGGACGGCCGTGTGCTGATGGTGCACGAGCGCAGTCGACGATCCGGTGGCGGCGAGTGGTGGACCTTGCCCGGCGGCGGTGTCGAGCCGGGCGAGACGCCCGAGGAGGCGGTGCGCCGCGAGGTCTTCGAGGAGACCGGGCTGGTCGTCGGCAAGGCCCGCTACGTGCTGGAGATGCCGTATCCCTCGGGGATGACCTCGGTCTTCTCGGTGACCGTCGCCGACGGCGAGCCGCGTATCGGCGCCGATGACGGCGTCGGCCCGGAACTTCTGGGCCTCGACTGGCTGCCGGCACCCGATCTCCCGGTGGGTGCCAACGGCGTCGCCGTCCCGCCTATGATCGTCGTGCTCCCCTCCTGATCCGGGTCGAGGCGGTGGGATTCGCAGCGATGGACACAGTCGAGGTTCTGCGCACGCAGTGGCAGGTCAGCGGCGACCGGCTCCGGCATCGGTTGGCCGGCCTGACCGACGCCGAGCTGTTCCGGGAGCCCGCACCGGCATGCTGGACGGTCCGCCGCCACCCGGCGTCCGCCGAGCGCTG
>DASWMR010000035.1:0-4453 GCA_036399635.1 Actinoplanes sp.
CCGCTCGGCGGCCCGCGACCGGGACGGCTGCTCGGGGGCGGCCACGTGGGCGATCAGCTGCCGGGTCACGGTGGGCGACAGCGTGGCCTCGCCGGCCGCCACCCGGCGCACCGCCCGCAGGATCTCGACCGGCGGCGTGTCCTTGAGCAGGAAGCCGCCGGCGCCGGCCCGCAGCGCCCGCAGCACGAACTCGTCCGCGTCGAACGTGGTCAGCACGATCACTTCCGGCCCGTCGGGGCGCGCCCGCAACGCCTCGGTGGCGGCTAGCCCGTCGACCCGCGGCATCCGGATGTCCATCAGGACGACGTCCGGCCGGCGCTCCGCCACCGCGGCCGGCACCTCGGCACCGTCGGCCGCCTCGCCGACGACCTCGATGTCGGTCGCACTGGACAGGATCATCGTGAGCCCGGCCCGCACCAGCGCGTCGTCGTCCACGATCAGCACCCGGATCGGCTGCGGCGGCGTCCCGGGCGGGCCGCCGGGGGTCACTCGCTCGCCGGGGGTCACTCGCTCGCCGGGGGTCATTTGGGCCATGGCAGCCACGCGGTCAGGGCGAACTCGTTCTGGCCGGTGCGGCCGTGGCTGAGGCGGCCGCCGGCCAGGGTGGCGCGCTCGGCCAGGCCGACCAGGCCGGTGCCGGTGCCCGGAATAGCGGCGGCCGGGGCGGCGAGCGGCCACGGGTTGCGGATGTCGATGGTGAGGCCGGCGCCGGCCGACCCGTCGACCGCCACGCTCACCGCGGTGCCGGGCGCGTGCTTGCGCGCGTTCGTGAGACCCTCCTGCACGATCCGGTAGGCCGCCCGACCGGTTCCCTCGGGCACGGCGGTGGGCTCGATGCGCACGTCCAGGCGGACCCGGACCCCCGCCGAGCGCGACTCGTCGGCCAGGGCCGGCAACTCACCCAGCGTCGGTTGCGGTCGCTCCGGCGTCTCCGCCGGCGGGTCCTCGCGCAGCACGCCGATCACCTCGCGCAGGTCCTGCAGTGCCTGGTGCGCGCTCGCCCGGATCACCCCGGCGGCCGCGGTGACCTGGTCCGCGGTCGCGTCCCGCTTGATCTCCAAGGCGCCGGCGTGGAGGCTGAGCAGCGAGATCCGGTGGGCGAGCACGTCGTGCATCTCGCGGGCGATGCGGTTGCGCTCGAGCACGCGCGCCTGCGCCACGCGGAGCTGCTGTTCGGACTCGGCACGCTCGGCCCGGTCGCGCAACGAGCGGACGAGCTGACGCCGCGCGCGGATCACCATGCCGCACAGGCCGGCGATCACCAGGATGACCAGACTCCACGCGTACGACTCGGCGAAGGTGCGGCCGTTCTCCGGGCGGATGAGCAGGAAGACCCCGGTGACCACCAGCGTCGCCGCGAGATAGAGCGCGAAGACCGGGAACGGGCGATGCACGGCCACGGTGAACAGCACGATCAGGGCGGTGACCGGACCGGCCACCGTGAAGAACGCGCACAGCAGGCAGAACACGGCCAGCGGCAACAGCCACCGGCCGCGCCGGAACCACAGGCCCACCGCGGCGATCGTGCTCAGCGCGAAATCGACCCAGACCACCCAGGTCGGTGCGCCGGCCCACTCGGGGACGAGAACCACATCCGGGCGGAGCAGGTCGATCGTGACGAGCAGCGTGTAGCCGAAGCCGAGGACGAAGCAGAGGACGTCGACGACCCAGTCCCGCGTCGAGCGGCGCTCCGGCGACGGCGTGTCCAGCGCGGACGGCAGCAGCCAGCGGTATTCGACGGCACGGGTTCCCACGCGGCCGACTTTACGGACGGGGCGAGGGCGGGGATACCTACCAAAGTCGGTGTTCGGGATAGACCAAGGATCCCGGCGGCCGACCGTCGGCCGATGCGCCGAGCCGGCCCGTCCCGGCAGGCTGAACGCATGATCACGGTCGAACATCTCACCAAGAGGTACGGGAACCACCCCGCCGTCGACGACGTGTCGTTCACCTGCGAGCCCGGCACGGTGACCGGCTTCCTCGGCCCCAACGGGGCCGGCAAGTCCACCACGATGCGGATGATCTGCGGGCTCACGCCACCCACCGCGGGCACCGCCACCGTGGCCGGCGTCCCCTATCGGCGCCTCGGCAACCCCGGGCGGCACGTCGGCGTGCTGCTCGACGCGTCCGCCCAGCACGCCGGGCGCACCGGCCGGGAGGTGCTCACCCTGGCGGCCCTCACCACCGGCGTCGACACCGGCGAGGTCGGCCGCGCCCTGAGCCGGGTCGGGCTCAACCCGACAGCCGCCAAGCGCCGCGTACGGGCGTACTCGCTCGGCATGCGGCAGCGTCTCGGCCTGGCACATGCCCTGTTGGGTGACCCGGCCGTGCTCATCCTGGATGAGCCGGCGAACGGCCTGGACCCGGAGGGCATCTTCTGGATGCGCGGCCTGCTGCGCGAGTTCGCCGACCGCGGCGGCACCGTGCTGCTCTCCTCGCACCTGCTGCGCGAGGTCGAGGCGGTCGCCGACCGACTGGTGGTGATCGGCGCCGGCCGGATCGTCGCGCAGGGCGACAAGTCGGAGCTGCTGTCCTCCTCCGGCACCCTGGTCCGGGCGCTGGACGGCGACGAGCTCGCCACGGTGCTCGCCCGGATCGGTCTGACCGGCACGCGGACGACCGACGGGTGCGTCATCGTGCAGGCCGGCGCCGAGACGATCGGCCGCGCCGCCGCGGAGGCCGGGCTGGTGCTGCTCGAGCTGCGCCCGGCCGGCTCCGGCGGCCTGGAGCAGATGTTCCTCACCCTGAC
The DNA here is from genome assembly GCA_036399635.1 of Actinoplanes sp. Classification (GTDB taxonomy): domain Bacteria; phylum Actinomycetota; class Actinomycetes; order Mycobacteriales; family Micromonosporaceae; genus Actinoplanes. The sequence continues at coordinate 2,750 of DASWMR010000035.1, forward strand.
CGCCGGCGACACCGCGCAGGAGGCCGTCCGATGACCGCCGTACTCGACCCGCCGCACCCCGCCCCGACCGCAACCCGGGCGGTACCGCTGGCCCGGCTCACCCACATCGAGCTGCGCAAGCTCGGCGACACCCGGGCCGGGCTCTGGCTGCTGATCATCATCGGTCTGGCCACCGCCGGCACCTCGGCGATCGTGCTCGGCTGGGCGCCCGACAACGAGCTCACCTTCGCCGGCTTCTTCGCCTTCGGTCTGGTTCCCTCGATGGTGCTCCTGCCGGTGCTGGGCATCCTCTCGATGACCAGCGAGTGGTCGCAGCGCACCGCGATCAGCACGTTCACCCTGGTACCGGCCCGCGGTCGGGTGATCGTCGCGAAGCTGGCGGCCGGCGTCGCCGTCGCGCTCGGGTCGACGGTGGCGACCGCCGTCCTGGCCGCGGCGGCCAACCTGCTCGGCCTCGCCCTCGGCGGCGACGGCGGTTGGCAGATCGCCGGCTCGCTGCTCTGGCAGGGCCTGCTCGGCGAGGTGATCTTCGTGCTGATGGGCCTCGGCTTCGGCGCCGTCCTGCTGAGCTCGCCGCTGGCGATCGTGACGTACTTCGCGCTACCCACGCTGTGGAGCGTGCTCGGCGAGCTGATCAAGCCGCTGAACGACGCCGCGAAGTGGCTGGACGTCAACGCGACGACGGCGGCCCTGTCCGAGCCCGCGATGACCGGCGGGGAGTACGCCCGGCTGGCCGTCTCGGTCGCGCTCTGGGTGGCGCTCCCGCTGGCGCGGGGCACCTGGCGGGTGCTGCGGCGCGAAGTGGCATCGGAGCCATCGCCGGCCGGCCGGCGGCGGCCACGGGACGCGAGGTCCGTGGTTTGCCGCCGGCCGGCCCGGGTACGCGGCGGGGCATGCCCATCGGTGCACAGCCACCCGGCCGTCGCGGGACGGTCGACGAGCCGTACAGCCCGCTGAATCTGCGGTTGATCCTGGCGGGGTTCGGCTTCGTCGTCTGCACCGCCCTGGCGGTCTGGCTGTTCCGTGCCGGCTGGACCGTGCCGGGATGGCTGTTGCTGGCGTGGGCCGCGGTCGCCCTGGTGGACATGGTGGTGGTGCAACTGCGGCGGCGCGCCCGGAAGCGGGCCGAGGGTGGCCGCGACCATTCCCTGTTCGAATAGCTGAGTTCGACTAGCTGGGTTCGACTAGCTGGGTTCGACTAGCGCTGGGTTCGACTAGCGCTGGGTTCGACTAGCGCTGGGTTCGACTAGCGCTGGGTTCGACTAGCGCTGGGTTCCACTAGCGCTGGTAGGGATTCACCGCATGTTGGCGCACGCCGATGTAACGGCGGGTAACGTCCAGTTTCATGAGCCGCGTCCTCTTTGCCGTCTTTGCCGTTGTTGCTCTCGGAAGCTCGGCCATCGCCGCTCCGGTGGTTGCCGCTCCGGGAGCCGCCGCGGCCGCCGCTCCTGGGGCCGCCGCACCGCGCGAGCGGGTCGCGCCGAGCATGCATCTGGCGGCGGACACCCGCGAGCTCGACCGGACGCGACTCACCATGAACGGGCGGCGGCTGTCCGACCGTCCCCGCTATCGGCCCCAGCCCCATCACCAGCCCCAGCGCCATCACCAGCCCCAGCGCCATGGCCAGCCCCAGCCCCATGGCCAGCCCCAGCCCCATGGCCAGCCCCAGCCCCATGGCCAGCCCCAGCCGCATCGCCAGCCCCG
>DASWMR010000036.1:0-19410 GCA_036399635.1 Actinoplanes sp.
GGCCGTCGACGACACGGCCCGCTATCACCTGGACATTGAAACCGACGACCTCGACGCCGAGACGGCGCGGCTGATCGGACTCGGCGCCGTCGAGATCAACCGATGGCTGGACTGCCGGATCCTGCGGGCACCGGGCGGCCACCTGCTGTGCGTCATCCCGCTGCACAGCGACCCGGAGGTCTTCAACCGGCTCGCCCAGGTCTGGTCCTGATCAGCCGACCGCGGCCAGCGCTGCGCCGGTCAGCTCGACGGAACGTACCCGGTCGGCCACCTCGGTCGCGTGGTGCGCCAGGATGAGCTCGTCCGCTCGGGCCGAGGCGGCGAAGTCCGCCAGGTAGTCGCGCACCTGCTCCGGGGTGCCGGTCGCGGTGTAGCGGGTCATCCCGGCCAGGCTCTGCCCGTTGGGCGAGGCCAGGAACTCGTCGATCTCGGCGTCGGTGAAGTTGCCGCCGTGCGCGCCGCGGGTGAGCAGCGCCCGCGTCCGCGCGCGGTAGGCGATCGTCCGCTGCCGTTCCGCGGTGTCATAGTCGTCGGCCGCGAACACGTTCGCGCCGGCGATCACATAGGGCTCGGCGAGCTGCTCGGACGGGCGGAAATCCGCCCGGTAGATCTCCACGGCCTGGTGCAGCGCATCCGGGGCGAAGTGCGAGGCGAACGCGTACGGGAGTCCGAGCTGAGCCGCCAGCTGGGCGCCGAACAGTGAGGAGCCGAGCAGGTAGAGCGGGACCGGCTGATCGGCGCGGGGCACCGCCTGCACGCCGGTCACCAGGGTGTTGCCGCTGAGGTAGCCCTGCAGCTCGAGCACGTCCTGGGCGAACGAGTCGGCGGCGGTGTGATCGCGTCGCAGGGCGAACATGGTGTTCTGGTCGCTGCCCGGCGCCCGGCCGAGCCCGAGGTCGATCCGGCCCGGGAAGAGCGTCTCCAACGTGCCGAACTGTTCGGCGATCGTGAGTGGGGCGTGGTTGGGCAGCATGATGCCGCCGGCGCCGACCCGGATCGTCGTGGTCTGCGCGGCGACGTGCCCGATCAGCACGCTGGTCGCCGACGAGGCGATGGTGGGCATGTTGTGGTGCTCGGCATACCAGACCCGGCGGTAGCCGCTGCGTTCCGCGGCGCGGGCCAGCTCGATGCTGGCGGCGAAGCTGTCCCGGGCGGACGAGCCGGCCGGGATGGGTGCGAGATCGAGGAGGGAGAGCGCCGGTGCCATGATTCAGACGCTACTCGGCGGTGCTGACCGGCCCGGTGTGAGCCTGCTCTCCGGTGCTGGCATCTGGCCCTGCTCCTCGTCGGCTCGGCGGAGGACGTCCAGTACGAACCATTCGTCCTCGTGGTGCACCACCCGGTCGAGGCCGGGCCGGGCAGCGAGCGCCGCGTGCACGTTGTGCCCGTCGTAGTTGCCGCCCTGCCGGTCGCGGAAGTGCACCGAGACCAGGTCGCCGCCCGGCTCGAGGCGTCGCACCAGGCCGTCCAGCAGCGCCTCGAGGTCGTCGGCGGAGAGGTAGTAGAGCAGGTCGCCGATCACGATCAGGTCGAACGTGGCGTCCGGCAGGCCGGCCGGCAGCATCGCCAGCTCGACGCGCACCTGCGGGAACTCGCGCACCTCGGCCCGGGTCTGCTCCACCGCGGCGGCCACGCAGTCGACGGCCAGGATCTCGTCGCAGCGCGCCGCGAGCATCCGGGTCAGCAGGCCGACCGAGCAGCCCGGCTCGTAGCAGCTGCGGTACCGCTCGCGCGGCAGACTGGCCATCGTGACCGCGTACTTACGCTGGTCGTGCCACTTGGTGGTCAGGTCCCACGGGTCGTCCTTGGCCAGGTACATGCCGAGGAAGTGCTCGTCGGAGACTGTCGAGTCCGGCGGTTGGGCGTCACCCTGCGTACGTGTCACGCCGCGATTGTGCCCGATGGCCCGCCGTCCACTCAGATTGCCCCGCCCGGCCACCGACGACCTGGCCACCGACGACCTGGCCGCGGACGCGCTGACCGAGGTGTGGCCGCACCGCCGGTGAGCGGCGCAGTGCCGGCCCGGACGTGCCCGCCGTGCTCGACGTGCGCAGCGCCTTGCGCCGGCTGCCGCACCGCCGCCGCGCGTGCGTGGTGTCGCGGTATGCGTTCGACCTGCCTTCGTGCTGAAGCCGGGCGAGACACTGCCGGCCGGCACGCACGTCTTCACGGCGCGCTACCGGCACGACGGCGACACCCGGGATCCGGCCGAGGACACGTACGAGGCCTTCTCCTTCACCGTCGACCGTAAGCACCCGCACGTCTACGGCAATTTCCTCCCCTCGGACTGAGCCCCCTCGGCCCCTGCCGCGAATGGCCTTAGCTTCGCGATCGAGGAGTCACGCTGTCGCTACCGGTCGGGTGCGTCGATGGCGGCCATCAGGCGCAGCGCGTTCGCCGCCAGGCCGATGCGCAACGGGGTCGTGCCGGCCGGCTCGCCGTCCACTTCGAACCGCGCCGGCCGGTCGGTCTCCAGCAGCAGCTCGCCGATCGCCAGGAACGGCTCCTCGCGGAGCGTCCGGCGAGCGCCGGTGGCCACGTTGCGCGCGGTCTCCCGCAACAGCTCGCGTCGAGTCGGGCCACCCACCGGGTACGCCACCAGCAGCCGATCGTCGGCGTTGGCGTCGCCGGTGATCGGGCGGCCGGCGTGGTGCCCGCCGTTCGCCACGTAGAGCTGGTGGCTGGTGTAAACGTGCTGCCGTCCCTCGGCGCGCACGGTGAAGCGCATCGGACGGTGCCGGGCGAGCAGGCCCAGGGCGGTCAGTGGGTAGGCGAACCGGCCGAGCACCCGCTTCAGCGGGCGTGGCGCCGTCAGCATCACCTCGGCGGAGAGGCCCACGCCGACGTGGTTGGTGAACGCCACGTCGCCGGCCAACCCCAGGTCCAGGTCGATCACCTTGCCGGTGGACAGGGTCGTGACCGCGGCCTCCAGGTCGAGCGGGATGCCGGCGGTACGGGCGAAGTTGTTCGTGGTGCCCAGGGGCAGCAGCCCGAGCGCGATGTCGCGGTGCGCCAGCAGGCGCGCGGCGGTGCTGATGGTGCCGTCACCGCCGGCGGCCACCAGCAGGTCGGGCGCCTGGTCGATGGCCGCGGTCAGGGTCCGCTCGAGTTGATCGGCGGGCCGATCGACGGGGTACGCGTCGAGCAGCGTGAAGCCGGCCCGCACCAGCCGGGAACGAGCGGCCTCGTAGAGCAGGCGACCCCGACGCGAGTGGGTGTTGACCACCAGCACCGCCCGTCGGTCCCGCCGGATCGCCTCGGTCAGCTGTTCCTTGGTCCGCACCGGATGACCCTACGACGCGGGCCGGCGGGGCCTACAGGTTGGCGGCCCGGCGAGCCGTGTACTGAGTACGCCGTTGCGGGTACTGGATGAGGTTGTCCGGCATCTCGTCCCCCGGGTTGTTCACCCAGCTGCGGCGGTCCTGCACGTCGTCCTCGTACGCCAGGCGGGCGGGCCGGGCCGGGATGTCGTCCTCGTACCCGGAACGGGCCGGCCGGAACTGCCGCCCGTAGTCCAACATCCCGTCGATCAGCCGGTCGACGTCGCGCCCGGGCCGCACGACCATCCGCATGAACTGGCTGGTCATGCCGAGCTTGTTGCCGCACTCCCGGGTGTAGACGCCGTGGTTCGCGACCAGGTAGTCGCGCAGCGCCACCCCGGACCACTCGGTCGGCAGCTTGACCAGGATGAAGTTGCCCTGCGAGGGGAACACGGTCAGGCCCGGCACCCGGGACAACTCGCCGGCCATCGCCCGACGGTCCCGGCTGAGCAGGCGCAGGCTCTCCTCGTACTCCTCCTCGTGGTCTTGAATCATGAAGACGACCTTCTCGGCCAGCGAGTTGAGGTTCCACTTCGGCAGTGCCTTGGCGATCGTGCCGGCGATGCTCGGGTTGGCCAGCATGTAGCCGAACCGGATGCCGTGCAGGCCGAAGTTCTTGCCCAGGCTCTTGAGCACCACCGTGTTCGGGCGGATCACCGCGTCCGGGCCGACCGACGGGTACGGCTCGGCGTCCGAGAAGTCGATGAACGACTCGTCGATCACCACCAGGTCGAGGTCGCCGAGCATGTCCATGAAGCGGATGACGTCACGCCGGGGCAGGTAGCCGCCGTCCGGGTTGTTGACGTTGCAGATCACCGCGACCCGGGATCCGCGGTCGCGGATGAAGCGCACGTAGTCGTCCAGGTTGAGCCGGAAGCCGTCGCGTTCCTGCAGCGGGAACATGTCGACCCGCTTGCCGGTCTCCATCGGCTGGTCGGTCCAGCGCCCGAAGGTGGGGATCGGGATCGCCACGCTCTGCTTGATCAGCAGGTGGTCGATCCAGGTGATCAGCTCGGTGGAGCCGTTCGCCATCGCCACCGTCTGCGGGTGCAGGCCGAGCACGCTGGCCAGCTTCTTGGTGATGCTCGCCGAGTCGCTCGGGTAGTACTTCAGAATGTTCTTCAGGTCGCGCGACAGCTCGTCGAACATCGCCGGCGTCGGGAAATACGGGTTGCACGGAATGCAGAAGTCGACGATCTCCACGCCCTCGCCCGCGTTCCGGGCCAGGTCGAAGTACGACGCACTGTGTGCTCCCTTGTGCAGGATCGAGGTATCGATACCGGTACCCGCCATTACAACTTCCTTCCGCCTAGCAGCACTGCCGCCCATCAGTACGGACGGTGACCGCCTAAGGTTCAGCCGCCGGGAAACAGAACCGGCGGCCGAAAAGGTAAGACCAATAGCCCGCCAGCCGACGATCGATTGCCACGGGCTGCCCGCGACGGCGTCCAGGTAGTGCGGCATGGGATCACCATGCGGAAGCAAACGAACACCAGCGTGTACGCAGCGCGACCGGTGCGCTGCTCCCCGGCGTACGGCCGGACGGTCTTGATTGTGGTCCTAGGTGTTCAGCTGCCAGATCGCCAGGTTGAGCGCGGCGGCGAAGGTGACCCACAGCCAGTACGGGACCAGCAGCCTCGCAGCCACCCGGTGGACCCGCCAGAAGGCGCCGATGGTCGCACCGATGAGCAGCCACAGCACGGCGATGTCGGCGAAGGCCAGCCCGTACTGGCCGGCACCAAAGAACAGCGGCGTCCAGATCGCGTTCAGCAGCAGCTGGGCGGCGTAGAGCCGGAGCGGCCAGCCGGTGCCGGCCCGGCGCCAGGCCAGCCAGCCGGCCACGGCGATCATCGCGTAGAGCACCGTCCAGACCGGGCCGAACAGCCAGGACGGCGGGGACCAGGCGGGTTGGCGCAACGACGCGTACTCGCCGCTGGTGCCGGAGACTCCCAGGCCGCCGATCGCGGCCGCCACGAAGACCGCGGCGGCGAAGCCGGCCAGCGCCCACCAGTGCCTCGAGGGCCGTACCGACAGCGTCGTCATGGCCCGTTCTGTTCCCGAGCGCGGTGCCGGCAAACTGCTCGCCGGGCGGCACCGGATTTCCCCGTTCCCGGAACAGATCTCGATATATATGATTCTCGATGATCGAGCCGACTGGCCCCCAGGTCGCGCCGATGTCGAGCCCGCCCGCCACCCCCGCCGGGCGGGGAAGGAGTACCCCTATGTCGCGAACTCCCCTGTTCGTCGCGCTCGGTGCCGTGACCGCGGTCGCCGTCGCGATGACCGCCGGACCGGCCGGCGCCGAGCTCCTGGATCCGTCGGCGCAACCCGCCGCAGCCCCGGTGGCGCCCGCCGCAGTCGCCGCGGCACTGGTCGCCCAGCGCCCGCAGGTGCTGCAGGCGAGTGCGTACGACACCTTCCAGCAGCGCCAGATCTACACCTCGCACGGCCTGAACTACGTCGCCTACGAGCGGACCTACAAGGGCCTGCCGGTGCAGGGCGGCGACTTCGTGATCGCGACCGACGCCGCCGGCCAGACGAAGTACACGTCGGTCGCGCAAAACCGGCCGATCGGCGAGCTCGCCACCACCCCCAAGATCACCGACGCGGCCGCGCTGGCGATCGCCAAGCGCGAGCTCAAGACGGTGTCGAGCGTCGAGGGCACCCAGCTGGTCGTGGTGGCCGACGAGGCCAAGCCGGCCGCACTGGCTTGGGAGTCGACGATCCGCGGCACGAGCGCCGAGGGGATCAGCCGACTGACGGTCGACGTCGACTCCACCACCGGGGAGGTACTGCGCACCTATGAGCACGTCGTCGACGTCGAGGGCAACGGCACCGGCTGGATCAACGGCGAAGTCACGCTGAACACCACGCAGTCCGGCTCGACCTACAGCCTCACGGACCCGGTGACGACGAGCCTGAGCTGCCAGAACTCCACCGGGAACGCCAACTTCACCGGGCCGGACAACCTGTGGGGCAGCACCGACGGCACCAGCCGGGAGGCCGGCTGCGTCGACGCGTTGTACGCCGCGCAGACGCAGGTCAAGATGCTCTCCACGTGGCTGGGCCGCAACGGCCAGAACGGCAGCGGCGGCGCGTGGCCGATCCGGGTCGGCCTGAACCAGCAGAACGCCTACTACGACGGCACCCAGGTCCAGATCGGCAAGAGCCGGGCGGGTAACTGGATCACCTCGCTCGACGTGGTCGGCCACGAGCTGGGGCATGGCATCGACGACAAGACGCCGGGCGGCATTTCGAAGGGCAACACTCAGGAGTTCGTCGCCGACACCATCGGCGCGGCCACCGAGGCGTTCGCGGCCAACGCCCAGGACCCGGCCGACTACCAGGTCGGCGAAGAGGTCAACCTGGTCGGCAGCGGCCCGATCCGCTACATGTACAACCCGTCGCTCGCCGGGGACGACAACTGCTACTCCAGCAGCACCCCGAGCGACGAGGTGCACGCCGCGGCCGGTCCCGGTAACCACTGGTTCTACCTGCTCGCGCAGGGCACCAGCGGCAACGGCCAGCCCGCCAGCACCACGTGCAACAGCACCACCGTCACCGGCCTCGGCGTCGAGAACGCCATCAAGATCATGTACAACGCGATGCTGCTGAAGACCTCCAGCTCGTCCTACCTGAAGTACCGGGTGTGGACGCTGCAGGCCGCGAAGACCCTCTTCCCGGGTAGCTGCACCGAGTTCAACACCGTCAAGGCCGCGTGGACCGCGGTCAGCGTGCCGGCTCAGACCGGCGAGCCGACCTGCTAGATCGTTCGTCTTCCCGACCGGGGCCGGCGCTGGCGCGCCGGCCCCGGTTGCTTGTCGCCCACCGGGTGTTCCACGGGTGGCAACCGCGAGTTGCCCCGCTAGGGCGGCCGGCGACCGTAGCCTGGAATACCCGGCCGTGACCCAGCTCACCGCGGGGCGGATTCCGCAGCCAGCAACGGGTGAGCAACGGCCCGGCGGCCCGGGGCCGAGCACCCGCGAGCCGGAAAGTGTCGCACCCCGGCCGTAAGGTCGTCAGTGATCGAGAGCTGACTATTGGTGACGACCGGGGGCGTCTGCGATCCGGTCCTCCGCGACAATGGAGTCCGTCTGATGAAGCTCGACCGTGCCGCCGCGGCGGAGAGCACCCGCACGCTGCGTTCCTCCGATGAGGTGGAGGCGCGCATCCGCGCCATCTGCTTCAAGACCGGCCCGCCCACCCACGTCGGTGCCGAGCTCGAGTTCACCCTGCACCACACCGCATCACCGGAGGCGCCGCTCGACACCGCCGCTCTCCGCCAAGCCCTCGGCCGGCACATGCCGGCCACCCTGGCACCCGACCAGCCGCATCCCCCGCTCCCCCTCCCGGCCGGTGGCAGTCTCACCTTCGAGCCGGGCGGCCAGATCGAGATCTCCTCGGCCCCCGCGGCCTCCCCCGCCGCCCTGCACACGGCCGTCAGCGCGGATCTCGATCACCTCTCCTCCCTGCTCGCCGGCGCCGGCCTCGCCCTCGGCGAGCACGGCATCGATCCGCACCGTCCGCCCCGCCGCCTGCTCGACACGCCGCGGTATGTGGCGATGGAGCGGGCGTTCGACGGGCACGGCCCGCACGGCCGGACCATGATGTGCAGCACCGCCGGCCTGCAGGTCTGCCTCGACGCCGGGCCCGCCGGTGAGCTCGCCACCCGCTGGGCGGCGGTGTCCGCGCTCGGCCCGCCGCTGATCGCCCTGTTCGCCAACTCGAGCCGGCACGCCGGGCGGGAGAGCGGGCTGGCGTCGGCCCGGATGGCCACCTGGTGGGGTGTCGATCCGCGGCTGAGTCACCCGCCGGTCGGGCCGCCGGACGATCCGGCCGCCGGCTGGGTGCGCTACGCGTTGAACGCCCCGGTGATCTGCGTGCGGCGCGCCGGCGGCTGCTGGGACCCGCCGTCCGGTCTCACCCTGCGCGACTGGGTCGGCGGGGCCATCTCGCCGCCGCCGACCGTCGACGACCTCGACTACCACCTGAGCCTGCTCTTCCCGCCGGTGCGTCCGCGCGGCTACCTCGAGGTCCGTTACCTCGACACGCAACCCGGCCCCGACTGGATCGTCCCGACCGCGGTGCTCACCGCCCTGCTGGCCGACCTGCCCAGCACCGAGGCGGCCCTCGAGGTGGCGGCCCCGGTCGCGGCCCGCTGGGTCCCGGCCTGGCAGCGCGGCCTGGCCGACCGGCGCCTACGCCGGGCCGCGACCGCCCTGGCCGGCCTGGCCAACGACCGGCTCGACCACACCGGCCTGCCCCCGTCAGTGCGCGAGCACATCGCCGACACGGTCGACCGCCGCCTGCACGCCGCCCACCCCCATGCCGCCCACCCCCATGCCGCCCACCCCGGAGAGCAGTGATGACCTACTCGACCGACCGCCTGCGCGACGTCCTCGCCGCCGAGCTGGGCCGCGCCCGCGACCGAACGATCACCCTGACCGAGGCCGTCGACGACGGCGACCTCACCCGGCAGCACTCCCCGCTGATGTCGCCGCTGGTGTGGGACCTCGCACACGTCGGCAACCAGGAGGAGCTCTGGCTGGTGCGCGACGTCGGCGGCCGCGAGCCGGTGCGACGCGACATCGACGAGCTGTACGACGCGTTCAAGCACTCCCGCCGCGACCGGCCCACCCTGCCGCTGCTCGCCCCGGGCGAGGCCCGGCGCTACGTGGCCACCGTGCGCGACAAGGTGCTCGACGTGCTCGGCCGCGCCCCGATGGAGGGCTCCCCGCTGCTCGACCAGGGCTTCGCGTTCGGCATGATCGTCCAGCACGAGCAGCAGCACGACGAGACGATGCTCGCCACCCACCAGCTGCGCTCCGGCGCGCCGGTGCTGGCCGCCCCGACCCCACCCGCCGTGCCCACCCCGGTCACCGGCGAGGTGCTGGTTGCGGGCGGCCCGTTCACGATGGGCACCAGCACCGAGCCCTGGGCACTGGACAACGAACGCCCCGCGCACCAGGTGCACGTGCCCGCCTTCCACATCGACCGGACCGCGGTCACTAACACGCAGTACGCGGCGTTCATCGACGCCGGCGGCTACGACGACGCCCGCTGGTGGAGCGCGGCCGGCTGGGACCACCGGCAGACGGCCGGCCTCACCGCCCCACAGCACTGGCAGCGCGACGGCGACGGCTGGGCGGCCACCACCTTCGGCCGCACCGAGCCGATCGCCGCGGACCAGCCAGTCGTGCACGTCTGCTACTACGAGGCCGAGGCGTACGCGGCGTGGGCCGGCAAGCGGCTGCCGACCGAGGCCGAGTGGGAGAAGGCGGCCCGCCACGACCCGGCCACCGGTCGCTCCCGGCGCCACCCGTGGGGCGACGAGGAGCCCGAGCCGCACCACGCCAACCTGGGCCAGCGGCACCTGCACCCGGCACCGGCCGGCGCGTTCCCGGCGGGCGCCTCGCCGCTGGGTGTGCACCAGCTGATCGGCGACGTGTGGGAGTGGACCTCGAGCGACTTCGCGGCATACCCCGGCTTCGCCCCGTTCCCCTACCGCGAATACTCCGAGGTCTTCTTCGGCCCCGAGTACAAGGTGCTGCGCGGCGGCTCATTCGGCACCGACCGGTCGGCGTGCCGGGGCACCTTCCGCAACTGGGACTACCCGATCCGCCGGCAGATCTTCAGCGGGTTCCGCTGCGCCCGGTCCGCCTGATGTGCCGCCACCTGGCCTACCTCGGACCCCCGATCCCGCTGGCCGAGCTGCTCTTCGACCCACCACACTCGCTGTGCCACCAGTCCTGGGCCCCGCGCGACATGCGCGGCGGCGGCACCATCAACGCCGACGGCTTCGGCGTCGGCTGGTACCCCGCTCTGCTCACCAATACGCACCACCCCACCACCCCTGCTCTGCTCACCAATACGCACCACCACAGCTCAGCGCACCCGCCGGTGCGCTATCGGCGGCATACTCCGCTGTGGAGTGACACCACGCTGCCCGCGCTGGCGGCCACGCTCACCGCCGGCGCGGTCCTGGCCGCGGTGCGCAGTGCGACCGCCGGCATGCCGGTGGTGGAGACCGCGGCCGCCCCGTTCGGCGACGGCCGGTGGCTGTTCAGTCATAACGGCGTCGTGCGCGGCTGGCCCGGCTCGGTCGCCAAGCTGGCCGCCGCGCTGCCTACCGAAGACCTGCTCACCCTCGAGGCGCCGACCGACTCCGCGCTGCTGTGGGCGCTGGTCCGCAACCGTCTGCAGGCCGGCGCCTCCCCGGCCGACGCCGTGACCGGCGTGGTCACCGAGGTGGCCCGGGCCGCTCCCGGCTCGCGCCTCAACCTGCTGGTCACCGACGGCAGCACCATCGTTGCGACCACCGCCGGCCACGCCCTGTCCGTCCGCCGCGACGACCATTGCGTCCTGGTCAGTTCCGAACCGCTCGACGACGACCCGTCCTGGCAACCGGTGCCCGAGCACACCCTGCTCGTCGCCGACGCCACCGGTCTCGCCCTCACCCGCATGGGAGACACATGAACACGCCCGCGCTCGAGATCCACCTCGACGCCGACGAACTGGCCCGCACCCTGCGGGCCGACGTGCTCACCGGCCTGACCGCCGAGGCCAAGTGGCTGCCGCCGAAGTGGTTCTACGACGCGCGCGGCAGCGAACTCTTCGAGCAGATCACCGAGCTGCCGGAGTACTACCCGACCCGCTCCGAGCGGCGAATCCTGCAGGACCGGGCCGGCGACATCGCCCGGCACACCCGTGCCCGCACCCTGATCGAGCTCGGCTCGGGCTATTCCACCAAGACCCGGCTGCTGCTCGACGCGCTCTCCGCGCAGCACACGCTGGAGCGCTTCGTCCCGATGGACGTCTCGCCCACCGCGCTCACCGACGCGGCCGAGCGGATCGGCACGGAATACCCCACGCTGCAGGTCCACAACATCGTGGGCGACCTCACCCGCCACCTGAAACACCTGCCGGGTGGCGCCGACCGCATGGTCGCCTTCCTGGGCGGCACGATCGGCAACCTGGAACCGGCCGAACGCGCCGCCTTCCTCGCCGACGTCCGCTCGGTGCTGGAGCCCGGCGAGCACCTGCTGCTCGGCACCGACCTGGTGAAGAGCCCCAGCGTGGTCGTGCCCGCCTACGACGACGCGGCCGGCGTCACCGCCGACTTCAACCGCAACGTGCTGCGGGTGCTCAACCGCAGCCTGGGCGCCGACTTCGAGGTGGACGGCTTCGCGCACGTGGCGCTCTGGGACGCCACCCACGAGTGGGTCGAGATGCGCCTGCGGGCCCGCTGGCCGATGCGCGTCACCCTGCCCGGGGTCGGCCTGGTGGTCGACTTCGCCGCCGGCGAGGAGGTACGCACCGAGGTCTCGGCCAAGTTCCGCCGAACCGGCATCGAACACGAATTGGCCGAGGCGGGCTTCGCCCTTGACCACTGGTGGACCGACCCCGACGGCCTCTTCGCGGTCTCCCTGGCAAGCGCCGTTCCGACCCGGGCCTCCTGACCCGGTTCCGTTCCCGTTCCCGGTCGTGCCGTCGCCGTCGCTCAGCTCAGCTCGGCGGGGCGGGGCGGGGCGGGGCGGCGGCACCGGCCAACTGGGAGATCTCGGCGCAGGTGGCCAGCACCACCGGCCGGAGCTCGCGCACGATGCGCTGGGCCGACCAGTCGCGCGCCTGCACGGCGAGGTTCACCCCGGCGACGACCCGGCCGTCCGGGCCCTTGATCGGGCCGGCCACCGACCGGAGCCCGTACGCCAGCTCCTCGTCCTGTGCCGCCCAGCCCTGCTCCCGGATCTGCGCCAGCTCCTGGCGCAGCTCGTCGAGGGAGACCTTCGCGTTCGGCCCGTGCTGGCCGGGGAAAGACGCCGCGGAGATCCGCTCGCCCAGGTCGGCCTCGTCGAGGTGGGCGAGCAGCAGCTTGCCGATCGAGGTGTGCACGGCCGGCAGCGTCGAGCCGACCTGGATGTTCGCGGTGACCAGGTCGGAGTTGCGCAAGCGGATCAGGTAGAGCACCCGGTCGCCGGTGAGCACCGCCAGGTTGACCGTCTCGCCGGTGGCCGCGGCGAGCTGCTGCAGTCGCGGCGTGGCGAGGGCGACCAGGTCGAGGCTGTGCAGCGCCGCGGTGCCGAGGGTGAGCACCCGCACGCCGGGCCGGTAGTCGCCGTTCGGCAGGTGATCGAGGTAGCCCTCGGCGGTCAACGTCATCACCACCCGGTAGGCGGTCGGCATCGGCAGGCCGGCCGCCTCGGCCAGGTCGGTGACCCGCCAGGTGGGCCGCTGCTCGGTGAAGAGGCTGAGCAGGCGTAGCCCCTTGGCGAGGGACTCCACCCGGTATTCCGGCTTTTCCGCGGGGGCCGCCGGCTTTTCGGCGGGGGCCGCCGGTGCCGGGTCGGCGTTCTGCCTGGCGCGCGCCATTGATCACCTTCTGCGGGGTCAGGGGGCCTGGAGCTGCGCGGGACAGCCTACGGCCTGCCGGTCGGCGGGCCACGAGCCTGCCGGAAACGAGCCTGGACAGGCGCCCGGAGCGAGGACTACGGTACCAGATAGTCGCTTTCATGATGTGAGAGTTCGAGGTGATCCATGCAGGACTGGCTGGCACTCAGCGGCCGACCGGCACTCGTCGTCGGCGCCGGCGGGCTGGGCGGGGCCAGTGCGCTGAGCCTCGCCGCACAGGGCGCCCGGGTGGCCCTCGTCGACCTCGACGAGCGCAGCCTGGCGGCGGTGGCGCGGGCCGCCGACGCGGCCGGCACCCCGATCGAGACGATCGCCTGCGACCTGCGCTCCGCGGACCGATGCCGGGCGGTCGTCGACGAGGTGGCCGGGCGGATCGGGACGCCGCAGGTCTTCCTGCACGCGGTCGGCCGCAACGTGCGGCGCCCGGTGCTCGACCTCGCCGACGCCGACTGGCAGGACCTGATGGAGCTCAACCTGTCCACCGCGTACTGGCTTGGTCAGCACGTGGGCCGGCTGATGGTCGGCGCCGGCTACGGCCGGATGGTCTTCGTCTCCTCGGTCTCCGGCCTGCTCGCGCACGCCGACCACGCCCCCTACGCGGCCACCAAGGGCGGGCTCAACCAGCTCATCCGGGTGATGGCCCGGGAGTGGGCGGTGCACGGCGTCACGGTGAACGCGGTGGCACCCGGATATATCGAGACCGACCTGACCAAGGACCACCTGGACAAGAATGGAAACCGGGCGGCCCTCGAGCGGCTCGTGCCGGCCCAGCGCCTCGGGGTGCCGGCGGAGGTGGCCGACGCGGTCACCTTCCTCTCCTCCGACCGGGCCGGCTTCATCACCGGCCAGGTTCTCTACGTGGACGGCGGCCGCGTCCTCGTCTGACTTTTCCGTTCCACTGCTCCACCAGCCCAAGGATGTGCTCATGCCGCTCAATCCCGTACCCCTTCCCCGCCGCTTCGAGGGCCGGTCGGTGGTGGTGACCGGCGCCGGCACCGGCTTCGGCGCCGAGATCGCCGTCCGCGCCGCGCAGGAGGGCGCCCGCCTCGTCGGCGTGCACTACCGCTCGTCGAAGGCCGGCGCCGAGCAGACCGCCGAGCGGGTCCGCGAGGCCGGCTCCGAGCCGGTGCTGCTGCAGGCCGACATCGCCGAGTGGGCCCAGGTGGCGACGCTCGCCGACGCCGCGTTCGCTCAGCTCGGCGGCGTCGACGTGCTGATCAACAACGTCGGCGACGTGGCCCGCGAGCAGATGTCCTGGCGCGATCTGACCGAGGAGTCGGTCGACCACGTGCTGGCCGTCGACATCAAGGGCACGATGGCATGCGTGCACGAGTTCGGCGGACGGATGCTCGACCAGGGGCACGGCAGCATCGTCAACATCGGCTCGACGGTGATCGTCCGGGGCAGCGCGCGGGCACCGCAGTACGCGGCGGCCAAGTACGGCCTGCTCGGGCTCACCAAGTCGTACGCGCATGCGTTCGCCCCGACCGTCCGGGTCAACGTGTTCGCCCCCGGCTTCATCGAGACCGAGGCGACGCTGGGCCGCGCGGACTGGAAGTCCGGCCGCGGCGACCAGTTGCGCAAGCTCACCCCGATGGGCCGCATCCCCGGCCCGGCCGAGCTGGCCGGCACCGCGTTGTTCCTGGCCACCGACGACGCCCACCACATGACCGGGTCATACATGGTGGCCGACGGCGGCTACAACATGGTCGGCGCGTGATGGGCAGCACGCACCCGCGGGACCTGCCGCTCGCCGACGCGCGGGCCCTGGTGCAGCGGGCCGTCGACAAGGCCGAGCAGCTGGGTCTGCGCGGCGCCATCGCGGTGGTCGGCGCGAGCGGAGCGCTGGTCACCGCGTCCCGGCTGGACCACGGCGGGCCGGGCGGCATGACCCGGGCGCGGTCGAAGGCGTGGATCGCCGCCACCCAGCAGATCCCCACCACCGAGCACCTGCACCGGATGACCACGTTGCCGGCGCCGATCTCGGCCGGCTTCGTGCTGGCCTCCCCCGAGGCGCTCTTCCCGGGCGCGGGCGGGATGCCGGTACGCGACGCGGCGGGCGTGGTCACTGCCGGGGTCGCCGCCTCCGGCGCCACGGTGAGCCCGTTCCTGCCGACCGGGGTCGCGCCCGAGGTGGTGAGCGCCGACGGCGAGCCCGCCAACCCCGAGGACCTGCTGATCGCGTACGCGCTGGGGTTGCCCTATGTCGGTCAGCACGGCGACGACCGGGCCCGTTGGCGGGAGCGCTTCGGCGATCTGCAGGTGTCCCCGGAAAGCAGCCTCGGCATGCGCCCGGCGCCGGAGGCCGCGCACCAGCCCGAGCTGGACTGGGCGCGCTTCCTGTGCGACCGGGTGATGGCGGCCGCGGCGGCCGAGAGCCTGCTGGTCAGCGTCGCGGTGGTCGACCGCGGCGGTGATCCGATCCAGCAGGACCGGATGGACGGCGGCCCGGCCGGCGGCGTCGACGTGGCGTTGGCGACCGCGGCCGCGGCGGCCCGCTTCGGTGCGCCGAGCGAAAAGCTGGCCGAATGGTTCCCGGTGGCCGGGCAGTTGCAGGGGATGCACCACGCCCCGCTGCTGGCCGCCCCTGGTGGCGTCCCGGTGGTCGATGACGGGCAGCTGGTGGCCGGCCTCGGCGTGGGCGGCGACCGGCCGGCCCGCTGCGCCGAGCTGGCCCGAGCGGCCCTCAAGGCATAGCCAGCACATCGCCAACGAAGCCGGCGGTGGATGCACTGGGCAGCGCAGACGCCCGGCGCGACAGGGGTGGTGCGTATTGGTGAGCAGAACACACCCGACACGACACCGGTGGTGCGCATAGGTGAGCAGAGCAAACACGCCCGGGAGGTCGCTGTGGTGCGTATTGGTGAGCAGAGCAAAGTTGTCCTCGAAGAAGGCCAGGTCACGCGCGTGGCGGTGATCGGGTGCGGGGCGATCGGCAGCCTCTACGCGGCGCACCTGAGCCGGGCGGCAGGCGTCGAGGTGTGGGCAGTAGATCCGTGGCGCGAGCACGTCGAAGCGATCCAAGCCGGCGGGTTGCGGGTGACCGGACGAAGCGACTTCGTCGCGCCGGTGCGGGCGGTGACCGACGCGGCCGAGCTGCCACCGTGCCGGCTCGCGGTCGTGGCCACCAAGGCGGTGCACACCCGGGCGGCGGTGCGCGCGGCGAAGGGTGCGCTGGCCGACGCGAGCGTGGTCAGCGTGCAGAACGGCGTCGGCAATGAGGAACAGATCGCCGAGCTCGTGCCGCGGGTCATCCGGGGCACGATCGTCACGGCCGGTGCGGTCACCGCGCCCGGGGTGGTGCGCTACGACGCGCAGGGCGACACCTATCTCGGGCCGTTCGAGCCCAGCCCGGCGCCGGCGGCGGAGATCGCCCGGCTGGCCCGGCTGCTCAACGAGGGCGGCCTGGTCACCCACGACGTGCCGGACGCCCGCGGGCCGCAGTGGACGAAAGTCGTGTTCAACGCCGCGACCAGCGCCCTCGCGGCGCTGACCGGGCTCACCGTGGGACAGGTCTGCACCGACCCGGGGTTGCGCACCCAGGTGGACCGGCTGATCGACGAGGCCCTCGCGGTCTGCACGGCGGCCGGCATCGAGCTGACCCGCGATCCGCGGGACTCCGTCGAGGAGGCGATCCAGACGGCGTACGCGCACAAGCCCTCGATGCTGCAGGACGTGCTCGCCCACCGAGGCACCGAGATCGACGTGCTGAACGGCGGCATCGCCGCCGAGGGACGCCGGGTGGGCGTCCTGACGCCCGGCCACGACGCGCTGGTGGCGCTGGTCCGTGGCCTGGAGAAGTCCTGGTCGGGCGGCTGACCGCGGGACCGTCCGCCACGCACTGGAAATCGTCCGGACAAGCCATGGACATCTCCGCGGTGGTCGCTTATGTTTCAGAACACAAACGAGAAATTCACTTTCACGATGCGAGAGTCGCTCCTGAAGATCCGGCACCCCGGCTCGTCAAAAGAGGAGTACGTCCATGAGTCCATTCCGGCGGCGCCCCCGGCGCACCGTTCTCGCCACCGCCCTGGCGACCATCCCGCTGGTGCTCGCCGCTGGCTGCAGCTCCAGCGACTCCGGTTCGCCGGCCGGCTCCGGCTCCTCCGGTGACTCGGCGAGCAAGCTGCCCAAGACCCTGGTCTTCTCGCCACTCTCGCTGGCCCCGCCGGCACTCAAGGGCCTCTCCGAGGGCGTGAAGGGCTACTCCGCGTCCAAGGGCTGGGAGGTCATCGTCCAGGACCCCAACTTCGACGCGACCAAGCAGACCCAGCAGCTCAACGAGGTGATCAGCAGCGGCCGGGCGGGCGCCGCCTGGGTCATCGCGGTGGCACCCAAGTCGATGGGCCAGATCATCAAGACGGCCCAGTCCAAGGGCGTGCCGATCCTGGTGAACGGCCAGCCCGACGAGTACGGCTTCACCGGCCCGCAGCCCGGCATCACGTTCGATTACATCGACTACGCGAGCGGCGGCAAGGCGCTCGGCGAGCAGCTCGGCAAGTGCATCACCGAGAAGCTGGGCGGCACGGCCAAGGTGCTGCACACGCCCAGCGCCGAGGGCACCGCCGGCAAGCAGGCCTTCGACACCGCCGCGCTGGAGGCACTCAAGGCGACCGCGCCGGGGGCGACCGTGGTGTCCACGGTGATCGCCAAGGACCGGGCGCAGGCGCAGACCGACATCGGCAACGCGCTGCAGGGCAACCCCGAGCTGACCGCGATCATGGCGGCCAACGACGAGGGAGCGCTCGGCGGGATCGGCGCCTTCGAGGCCGCCGGCAAGACGGCCGGCTGCGTGAGCGACTTCGGCGGCAACGACGAGGTGCTCAAGGCGGTCACCGCCGGCAAGATCTACGCGTCGGTCGCCCTGCAGTTCGACGCGGACATGTCGCAGTCGTTCGACACGTTGGTGAAGATGCAGGCCGACCCCAAGGCGAACGGCGAAGTGCTTGTCGTTCCCCAGAAGGTCATCACGGCGAACGGCTGAAGATGATCATGACTGCGTACGCCACCAGCGCCGGCGAGAAACCGGCCGAGCGCGACCCGGCACAGGTCCGCTGGCTGATCTTCGTCCGGGACCGCGGCATCTTCGTCCTGTGGGCGGTGCTGCTGGTGGTCTTCAGCATCTGGGCCAGCCCGTTCTTCGCGAGCATCGACAACGGGCTGCTGATCGCGAACTCCGCGGCGATCACCGCGATCTTCGCGGCCGGGATCGCGGTCGGCATCATCTGCGGCGCGCTCGACCTGTCCATCCCCGGCACCGCCGCGGTGGCCGGCTGCCTCTGCGGGTGGCTGATGACCCACGGGGCGCCGGTCTGGGTGGGCATCGGTGCCGGGCTCCTGGTGGGTGCGCTGGTCGGCCTGGTCAACGGGCTGATCACGCTGCGCGGCTTCAACCCGATCGTGGTCACCATCGGGACGCTGTCGGCGATGACCGGGCTCGCCTCGGCCATCGCCGGCGGCTACACCATCCCCGGCCTGGAGGCGTTGTCCTTCATGGGCACTGAGCGGTTCCTCGGCGTACCCGCCCCGGTCTGGATCGTCGCCGCGTTGTTCGCCGTCGGCACCGTCTTTCTCACCCGCACCCGCGACGGCATCCGGCTGATGGCGGTGGGCGGCAACGCCGAGGCGGTCCGCCGCTCCGGCGTGCACAGCGACACCTACAAGGTGCTCGGCTTCGTGATCAGCGGGTTCTGCGCCGCCCTGGGCGGCCTGGTCACGACCGCGTTGGTCACCGAGGCGAACCCGGCGGCGAACCCGGGCATCATCTTCAACGCCCTGACCGCGGTCGCCCTGGCCGGCGTCTCGCTGGCCGGCGGCCGGGGCTCGCTGCCCCGGGTGCTGGTCGGCGCGCTGATCCTGGGCACCATCTCGAACGCGCTGACCATCAAGGGCGTCCAGCCGTACTGGGCGACCGCCGTGACCGGCCTGCTGCTGCTGGCCTCGCTCGGCGTGGAGAAGTGGGTGTCCGTCGCGGTGTCGCGCCGCCTGGTCGCGACCGCCGGCGCCTCCGTGCACACCGGAACGAGGTAGCCCGATGGAGGTAGCCCGATGAACGAGGCGGACGCCGCGCTCGAACTGCGCGGGATCGACATGCACTACGGCTATGTGCGGGCCCTCGACGGGATCGACATCCGGGTGCGGCCGGGCGAGGTGCTCGGGCTGCTCGGCGACAACGGCGCCGGCAAGTCCTCACTGCTGAAGGTGATGTCCGGCGTGCACCAGCCGACCGGCGGCGAGATTCTGGTGCACGGCACCCCGGCCAGCTTCGCCTCGCCGGCCGATTCGACAGCGGCCGGGATCCAGATGGTCTACCAGGATCTGGCCCTGGTCGACGCGCAGGACATCGCGACGAACCTGAACATCGGCCGGGAGATCCTGCGCCGGGGCCCGCTGGGCTGGCTCGGCTTCGTCGACCACAAGGCCCAGCGCCGCCGGTCGACGGCCGAGATGGACCGGCTCGGGGTCCGCTCGGCGGCGGTGACCCGGCCGGTCGAGATGCTCTCCGGCGTCCAACGCCAGGTGGTGGCGCTGGCCCGGGCCGCGACCCGGGTGACTGGCGAACGCAACGGCGTGCTGCTGCTCGACGAGCCGACCGCGGCGCTCGGTTACGAACAGACCGTGCAGGTGCAGGCACTCATCCGGCGGCTCGCCGACCAGGGCATCGCCTGTGTGCTGGTGACAC
>DASWMR010000037.1:0-3555 GCA_036399635.1 Actinoplanes sp.
AGCCAGTTCCTCCCGCAGAACGCCGACATCGTGCACCACGCGATCTTCTTCCGGCTCGCCCCCGAACAGGTGACCGAGGCCGAGACGGCTGACGCGGCCAGTCCCGGCCAGGGCTGGACCTGCTTCGGCAACTCCGGCATCAGCGGCGACGCGGCCTGGGTGGCGCACTGGGCCCCCGGCAGCGACGAGACACTGTTGTCGCCCACGATCGGCTACCCGATGCCGGCCGGCAGTCGGATGGTGATGCAGGTGCACTACAACCTGCTGGGCGCCCAGGGAAAGCCGACCGGCTCCGACAAGTCCGGCATCCGGCTGCGACTGTCCGCGCGTTCCGACCTCACCCCGCTGGAGACCGCCCTGGTGCCGGCCCCCGTCGAGCTGCCGTGCGCCGCCGGGGAATCCGGCCCACTGTGCGACCGAGAGACCGCGATCCAGGACGTCACCAAGCGGTTCGGCGCGCCCGCCGGCCAGTCGGTGGCCGGCCTCAACGAGCGATGCAACCAGGGCCGTACGCCCACCGCCGGCACCGTGCAGCGGTGCGACTACCCGATTCCGGAGGCCGCGACGGTCTACGCCGTGGCCGGCCACATGCACCTGCTGGGCCGGGCGATAACCATCGAGTTGAACCCCGGCCGCAGCACCGCCCGCACCCTGCTCAACGTGCCAAACTACAACTTCGACGAGCAGTCGATCGTCCCGTTGCCGACGCCGGTGCGAGTGACCGCCGGCGACCAGCTGCGGGTCACCTGCCGACACGACGCAACGCTGCGGCAGAAACTGCCGCAACTGCGAACCCAGCCAGCGCGGTACGTGGTGTGGGGCGAGGGCACCAGCGACGAAATGTGCCTGGGCCTGATCATCTGGTCGCGCACAAATTAGCCGGCCGGGTCCGCAGCTGCGGCAGCCTTTGCCGCACCCGTCGGTTTGTGCCATGTCCCACATGGAGCACTTACGGCCGTAGTCGTCCTTCCGGCACTCAAGGTTGTCGTACGTCTGTTCTAAGTTGAGTCCGTGCTCGCGGTGGTGGAGGAGTTGTCTGCGGAGACGGTCAAGGCCGCCTCGGCACCGCTCTGGCCGGCGAGCGACCCGGACGTCGTCGGCAGCCTGCAGGCGGTCCACCGTTGGGAGCAGTCCCTGGCCCTCCTCAAGACGCGGTTGGTGCGCGAGGTCGAGACCCGCGGCATCCGGGCCACCGAGGGCCACCGAACTCTGACCGGCTGGCTACGGTCACGGTTGCTGCTAGACCCATGGCCCGCCCGCGATCTAGCCGAGCAGGCCGACACCTTGCGTCGCCGCCCAGCACTCGAGCAGGCATTGCTAGACGGGCTGCTGGACATGCGCCAGGTCAGGGTAATCGCCGCCGCGGTGAACGCGATACCCACAGCCCTGGCCACCGCGGCCACTCCCGACGCCCCCGGCGAAGACACCGACGCGCCGGCAGCCGCCCCCGACTCCGGTGCCACCGGTCCGGCCGGCGCCGACATTCCGAACGGCACACAGATCGCGCACGACGCCGAGACGGCCTTGATCGACATGGCCGCTCGCTTCCCCGCCTACCGCCTGCGACACCTAGGCCACCGGATTTTGGCCCACGTCGCACCCGAAATAGCCGATCGAGCCGACGAGGCCGCCCTTCGCCGACAGGAAGCCCGTGCCCACGCAGGACGGTCGTTCACCCTGTCGATGCCGCTGGACGGCATGGTCCGCCTGGCCGGCGCGCTGGACGTGGAGGCCGCCGCCATCGTCCAGGGGGCCCTCGACCCGTTGTGCGTGCCGACCCCCGGCGATGACCGCAGCGCCGGTCAGCGACGCGCCGACGCCCTCGTGGACGTGTGCCGACTAGCCCAACGCACCGGCGACCTACCCGACCACGGCGGTGAGCCACCCCAGGTCGCCGTCACAGTTCGTTTGGAAGCCCTGACCCGCCAGTTGGGCGCGGCCAGCCTGGACAACGGCGAACGGGTATCCGCCGCCACGGCAAGGCGAATAGCGTGCGACGCCCGAATTCTGCCGCTAGTGTTGGGCGGCCCCGGCCAGGTCCTAGACGCGGGCCGCAGCCGCCGCCTCGCCTCCGGCCCGCTACGCCGAGCACTGGTGACCCGCGACCGCGGCTGCGCTTTCCCTTCATGTGACCGCCCAGCAAAATGGTGCGACGCCCACCACCTGAAATCATGGTCGACAGGCGGACCGACCAGCCTGGACAACTTGGTGCTGCTCTGCCGCCGCCATCACCGCTTAATACACGACCCATCCGAAGGTTGGCGCATCCAGCTTGGCCACGACCACCTACCCGACTTCATCCCACCCCCATGGACCGACCTCTTGCAGCGCCCCCAACGCAACCTCTACCACCCGCGAACGTAGGCCACCCCAAAGCACGCCAATCAACGTTGCCCCACCGCAATAGCAATGGGCGTTGCTCATCACCCAAACCACGAGCCGCGATCCACTGCCGCCCCACAGCCAACGACCAACGGCTTATCGGCTGGCGCAAGGCGCACGGCGGCTCGGCACGGCCCCAGACAATCGGCGGCTGCGGTCTGGCGTCCGGCCACCGGCGGCTGGCGTCCGGCGTCCGGCCGCTGACGTCTGGTGGCCAGCGCCCTCGGAAACTGTTCGCCTTGGCCCACGCCGCGGGCTGGCGACTGCTGGCCAGCGTCCGGTCATCGGCGTCACGCGGCCGGCGGCCGGCGGCCGGCGACTCGGCAACCGGCGACTCGGTAACCGTGGCACGGCAACCGACAGGCGGCCCAGCGACTCGGCGACTCGGCGACTCGGCGACTCGGCGACTCGGCGACTCGGCGACTCGGCGACTCGCAACTCGGGCACGGCAGCCGGTGGGCTATGACCGGATCCTTCTTCTTCGGCATCGTGGCCGGACCGCCGTATCGTCGCGTCGGCGGCGCGGCACATCCAGGCGGTTGCCGGTGAGCACTGTCGCGCGTTGGGGTTCGGCAGCTTCGCCTTCGCCTGCTCCTCAGGCTGGGGCGTCCGGCAGTCCTGAAGCTCGTTCGATGCCGGCCAACCTAAGAGCGTTCCGGAGCTGATCGAGCTTCGCGGATCCCAGCTCACCGGCCCGTTCGAGCAGATGATCCGGTGTCACAGTGACCAGCCACGTGCAGAAGACGTGGCCGTCATGCGGCAGCGCCACGCGAACGACGCCGCGTTCGGGAAGTCCTTCGTCGAGGCCGATCTCCACCTCGACACCGATTGCGCCAACGCGGACCCCGGCGGAGGCCGAGTTTGAGGCGGAGTCGATGAGCTTCCGGACCCTTTGCGGGTCAGTCGCCTCTTCACCGGACATCACCACGAACCCCCGCTTCTCCTCGGCGGTCGCTGGGGTGACGATCCGCATTGCCGAGATCTCGGACGCGCCCTCGCCCGACAACACCACGACCGGGCACCGCTCGTCGACGAACGCCCACCACACTTCACCGCGGCGCATTCACCCTCCCTGTGCCCCGACCACCGATTCCCGGTCGCCGTAACCGCCCAGCCAACAGGCCACCGTGGTTGCCCAGCCAACAGGCCACCGTAGTTGCCCAGCCAACAGGC
>DASWMR010000038.1:0-2995 GCA_036399635.1 Actinoplanes sp.
CCGCGACGATCCGCTCGGCCCTGCCGGAGTCACCGTGTCCCATGTTGGAGTCGACCGCCTCGCGGGTGCCAAGCTGTCCACTCAGGACGACGGTGCCGATCACGAAGGCGATCCAGCCGAGGATCGCGAGCGTCCGGTGCCGGGCACTCCACATCGCGGCGCGCGCCGCGATTCCCTTCACGTTTTCGTTTGAATGCATGGGGAAAACGCTATGGAGAAGGGCATTTCCGATCGATCTGGCAGGCGTCCGTATCGGTGGTGGTGCTAGCACTACCCCTGGAGGAAGGCGAGCACTGCCAGCACCCGGCGGTGCTGCTCCTCGTCCTGGTGCAGGTCGAGCTTGGTGAAGATGTTTCGCACGTGCTTCTCCACCGCGCCCTCGGTGACCACCATCTTGCGGGCGACCGCGGTGTTGGTCATGCCCTCGGCCATCAGCGCCAGCACCTCCCCCTCGCGCGGGGTGAGGTTGCGTAGCGGATTGTCGCGGCGGCGGCGCACCAGCAGCTGGCCGACCACCTCGGGGTCGAGGACCGTGCCGCCGGCGGCCACCCGGCGCAGCCCGTCGAGGAACTCGGCCACCAGCGAGACCCGGTCCTTCAACAGGTAGCCGACCCCACCGAGGCGGTCGGCGAGCAGGTCGTCGGCGTACGAGACCTCGACGTATTGGGAGAGCACCAGGATCGGGCTGCCGGGCACCCGCTTGCGCGCCTCGACGGCGGCCCGCAGGCCCTCGTCGGTGTGTGACGGCGGCATCCGCACGTCCACGATGGACACATCCGGTCGGTGCTCGACTATCGCGTCGACCAGCGAAGGTCCGTCGCCGACGGCCGCCACCACGGTGTGGCCGTTCTCCTCGACGAGCCGCACCAGGCCCTCGCGCAACAGCACCGCGTCGTCCGCAATCACCACCCGCATGCGGACATGCTGTCAGATGCCGCCGTCAGATGGGCAGCGCAGTCAGATGGGCAGCGCGGCCGTGAGCCGGGTTCCCGCACCGGCCGGGCTGTCCACGTGCAGGACGCCGCCGGCCGCGTGCACCCGGTCGTTCAGCCCGGCGAGCCCGTGCCCCTTGGCCAGGCTCGCGCCGCCCACCCCGTCGTCGGCGACCGTGATGAGCAGGCCGGATGTGGCCCGCTCCACGCTGACCTGCACCTCGGCGGCGTGGCTGTGCTTCGCGACGTTGGTCAGCGCCTCGGCCACCACGAAGTACGCGGTCGACTCGACGGACGGGTCGAGCCGCTCGAAGATCACCGCGTCCAGGTCGACCGGGATCGTGCAGCGCCCGGCCAGCGCGGTGAGCGCCGCCTGCAGGCCCCGGTCGACAAGGATCGGCGGGGCGATGCCGCGGGACAGGGCGCGCAGCTCGTCGAGGGTTTCGCGGGTTTGTGCCAGAGCCTCGGCCACGGTGGCCCGGGCCGCCTCCGGGTCGGTGGCGAACTGCTGCTCGGCCCGGCCCAGATCCATCGCGAGCCGCACCAGGCGCTGCTGGGGGCCGTCGTGGATGTCACGTTCCAGCCGGCGCAGCGCGGTCGCCTCGGCGGAGACGGCCGCCGCCTTCTGCGCCTGCGCGGTGTCCCGGGCCGCCTCGGCGGAGGCCACCTGCTCGCGCAGCTCGTTCACGCCGCTGAGCAGGCCCCGGGCGAAGTACGCCTCGAGCAGGGCGGCGGCGCGGACCACCGGGTAGATGGTGCCGGCGAAGAAGACGCCGATCGCGAAGTAGAGGAACAACCGGGTCGCGGTGCCGTCGCCCATGCCGAGCAGCTCGGGCAGCTCCTGGTCGTCCGGGCCGCGCGGGATCGACCAGTCCCAGAGCGGAGCGCTGAGGCCGCCGAGCGCGGCCGCCCACCAGGTCACCACGAACGTGAAGGCGATCGTGCTGGGGATGAAGCGGAACATGCCGTGCACCAGGTCGAGCCAGGACTGGCTGTCGGCCAGCGGCGTGACGAGCCCGCGTACCACGCCCTGGTTGGTCTGCTTCTTGTAATAGGGATGCGGCACCTTGCGGCGCAGCACCGGGCCGATCCGGACCCGTTCCAGGGTGGCGAACCCGCGGGACATGAGCAGGACGGCCATCAGGATGGGCAGGCCGACCCAGATCACCGCGAGCCCGATGCCCAGCCAGAACCCGGTCATGCACAGCACCACGGTGATGATGCCCAGCGGAAAACCGACAAGCACGTACTGCGTGTCGACGGCGAGCTGGCGAAGCAGCCGGAGTGCCGGTGCCTGCTCATAGGGGGCACTGGCGTAGGTCATCGTCATGTCATCGACGGTAGGCACCGGAGCCCTCCCTTCCGATCCCGCTGTCCGCCCGATCGACGGTAGGGTTATCCCCCCTTGACCGGCCTCAAGGCAGTTCGTAGATGGTGACCGGGCCGGCGGTGTAGCGCAGCTGGCCGGACTGGGCCAATCGCGGCGAAACCCCGCCCGGTGCACGGCTGTCGGCGAGGAGCCACCGCACGTGGTAGCGGTTGCGCAGGTCGGCCACGTCGGCCGGGTCGCCGGCGGCGAACACCGCCTCGTTGAGGTTGAACCGTTCCGGGTACGGCGCCGGCTGCATGTTGAAGCGAAGGCCGTTCCCCCCGTCGGCGGCGACGGCTTGATCGGTGTAGGCCCAGCTCTCCACGAGCGTGCGCCGCCCGCCGAGGCCGGCCACCCAGAACGCGCGCGCGTCGCACCCGGAGGTCCAGGTGATCGGTTGGCAGTGCACGTTGGTGGCCACAATGTCGTTCTTGCCGGCGTGCGCGTCGAGCCAGAGGGCGGCGGTTGCCTCGGCGGCGTAGACGGCGCGGTTCGACCAGTTCGGTGCCGGCGGGCCATCGACGACGGCGCGGAAGTTGGCCCGGACCTGGGCCTGCACCTGGCCGCCGACGCTGCCGCCGAGCACCGCAGCGACCAGGGCGACCGGCACCGCCCGCCAGGCGTACCGGCCGGTGGCCAGCCGCCAGGCGAGGAGCCCGAGCGCGGCCAGCACGGCCGCGATCAGCGCGGCCCG
>DASWMR010000039.1:0-5395 GCA_036399635.1 Actinoplanes sp.
GGCCTTCGATCGGGTGGCCGAGCAGGCTGGCGAGCTCCTCCTCGAGCGCCTTGCGATCGATCCGCAGGGCGAGCACCGCCGTTTTCGCGTCCAGCCGGGCATGGGCCGGGTGCCCCGGCCCCCAGATGACCCCGATCGACGGGGTGGCGATGACTTCGTGACCGGCGTGCCGGGCATGCAGGCGACCAGTCGTGGGCATGCTGACGTGATAGGCGTCCAGCTCCAGGGCACGGAACGTCACCGGGCCGGCGAAGCTGAGGTGGCCGACAGTGAGCGGTCCGAGTTGGATCACTTCGGCGCACAGCCCGAAGGCCGCCGCGTTGTCCGCAATTCCCATAGCCAACGGGTAGTAGAACCGATTTAGCAGCGAACGCGCCTGCTCCGGGTCTGCGCTGCTGAAATGCACGACATCGGGGGTCTGGGAGAACGACGGAGTTGATCTCGGTGGTAAGTCATCCATGCCGAAGAGGGCTCCATCGCATACCGAGAGTATTCGGCTCACCTACGTGGAACGTCAACGTTCCCGCCAAGCACTGACCGTTCCAGCACATTCAGGCCATATGAACTACTCTGGCGTTCCGCGCCTACGTGGCGTAACTTGCAGACCAGCGGATTGTTGTCGGAACGCAGTTGGAGATTGGCGCCCAGTCGTGGCGTCCGACACCCCGCCAAGTAGCGATGATCTATAGCTATCGAGGCTGGCATGTGTCCTCCGCGCCCCTAAGGTCGGCGTCAGCCTCGTCAACGCCAGGAAGAGGGCAGCCGTGTATCTGCCGATCACCACTCGCCAGTTGGCCGACGGCACTGTCGAGATCGGTCCCAGCGGAGAGATTGATCTTGATAATGCTCACGTGATGCGGGATGCCGTCAACGACGTGCTCACCGGTTCCACACCGAGCAGGATCTGCCTCGACCTTCAGCGAGTGATGCTGATCGACAGCATCGGCATCGGCATCCTGGTGGCGTGCTTCCACACCGCCGCCGCCAGCGGGGTCAAGCTGGTGGTCAGCCACCCCAGCCCGACCGTCTACCGCCAGCTGTGGGTGTCCGGGCTGGTCGGCCTGCTGGGTTGCGCCGAGCCGCCCTCCCCGCGTACCTCGGTGGGTCTTCGTCCGTCCTGATCCTTCGCCCGCCGTGGTACCCACTTCGGTCGCATCCTGTCCGCGTACGGCGGGTCTTTGTGGCAGGGTCCCTCCTCTGGGCGAGGGGTCGTCAGCCGATGTGGACCGGACCGCTTTGACCTGACCGGTGCGGCCTTCTGCTCCCGCCGCTCGTCGCCGCTGAGCGTGGACAGCGGCTTCTCCTTGAGGAAGAGCACCACGATTACCGCGAGGAACGACATCGGTGCCACCAGGAACAGGTCGGACGTCGCCGTGCCGTAGATGTCCTGCACCACGGCGAACACCACAGTCGGCAGCGAGGCCGGGTCGGGCACCTGGCCACCGCCGGGGCCGAACTTCTCTGCGACAGGTGGGTCCCCACGGGCGGTCAGCACCGCGCCGAGCGCGCTCACCCCGATCGAGCCGCCGCAGAGGTCAGCACCGCCGCCACCAGGTACGCCTGCCAGCGCCCGAATTTCGTGATGAGTTGGGCCGGCACCGTGGAGGAGACCAGGAGTCCGAAAATCATCGGCAGGCTCATCAAACCGGCGACCGTCGCAGACTTACCGAGAGCGACCTGGAAGTACTGCGCCAGGAAGATCGTGCCGCCGAACACCGCCACGCCGACCAACCCGCTGGCGATCAGCGTGAGGCTGACCGTGCGGCTGCGGAAGATGCCGAGCGGGAGTGATCAGCAGCCCACCGAGCCAGTCGATCTTCACTGGCGACGGACGATCGGCAGCTGCAGAGTCTTCTGCAGTGTGAAAGTTACCGGCCCCGATCAGTGCTCCGGCTCCAACTGGAAAATCTTGATCAACAGCCCTTCCGGTGTACGCACCTGAAGCTGCACGCCGAAATCGCGGTCCGTGGTCACCTCGGCCACCGGAAAGCCGGCCCGGTGCAGCTGCTGCTCCAACTGGCCGAGCGGCATCCGGGCGCCGAAGGTGAGCTCAACCGGGGTCTCGCCGAGCGTTGCGTCCGGCGGCCGGGCGATCAGGCCGACCTGGATCGGCCCGAGCTGCATCAGCACCCAGTGGCTGTCCAGCCCGCCGTGAATGATCTCGCCACCCAGCTGCCGATAGAACGTGATCGAGGCGGCCAGGTTGGCGACATGAACCATCGGCCGTACCTGCAAACCCGGGTCGAAACTCACCGTGGTCATGCCGCCTCCTGCCTTGTCGACCGGTTTCCGGCCGTGCTCATCCGTCGGCCCGCCATGCGCTCACCGGGTACAACGACGGATGCGCCCAACAGTCGCCGTCATCGCTGCCCTTCCACCCGAACATCGATGCCGCCGATGCTGCGTGACCCCGACGCGGGTGGTGCGTATTGGTGAGCAGAGCAACACGCCCGCGTGGCCGCCGCACATCGATTGCTCTCGATCTTATTGATTTGGGCTGCACGGGGGCGGGCTTGGCTCAACAAGATCGAGCGGCCTTCAGTGGGCCGTGGTCTGCGTGCTGTCAGTCGTTGAGCTGGGCGCGCTCGATCTCGGTGAGGGCGGCGGTCAGCCAGGGCTCGGGCGGGCGCGGCCCGAGGAGGTCGGCCAGCAAGAGGGCGGAGTGCCGGGCCTGGGCCTGCGGTGCCGGAGGTGCGGCGCCGTCGTCCTCCAGCACGCCGAGGGCGCCGGCGAGTAGGAGCAGCACGACGTGCGGGTCGACTTCGGGCTGCCACTCGGTCGAGGTACGCACGCATCGTTCCAAGGTGTCGCGGACCGCCTGGCCGTCGAGGCCGTCGGGCTGGCTGTCCTCGAGGAGGAGACGTACCGCGGTGCCGAGGATGAGGCCGGTCTGTGCCGGGTCGAGCGCCGCCAGGTCACCGGCTGCGGCATCCAGCGCCGGACCGTCGTGGGCTTGCGCGGCGGTGATCGCGCTGACCGCGGCGGCCGCGATCGGCCGGGCTGGAGCCGGGAGATGCCGCCACGTCTGAGCCATGTCAGGGACCCTAGCCGGACCTCACCGGGGCAGCTGGTCAAGGGCTGTTCGTAGGGCCGGTGGTGGCTGCGTTGATCTTCTCGCTTGGTGGCTCGATCCGTAAGGTGGGGCGTGGAGCCCGGCCGGTGCGGTCGGGGCGGGCCTGGGGAGGCGCGATGACGAGTCTCGACGCGGTGACTGCGTGGGTGCACAACTATCGCAAGGCGTGGGAGTCGAACGATCGGGGCGACATTGCGGACCTCTTTGCCGAGGATGCCGCTTATTTCCCGGAGCCCTATGCGAAGCCGTGGCTCGGCCGCGAGACGATTATCGAGCAATGGTTGAAGATCAAGGATGATCCGGGCACCACGACCTTTGAGTGGCATCCGCTGATCGTGACCGAAGACCTCGCGATCATTGAAGCGAAGACTGTCTATTCGGATGCCACCTATAGCAACCTTTGGGTGCTTCGCCTCGATAATCTGGGGCAGGCCCGGCAATTCACCGAATGGTGGATGAAGCAGCCGCCCACCTGAGGATCAGGCGGGGGTCGCCACCGGCAGGATGAGCCGGGACTCGTCGCATCGCACGGTGTGCACCGATGGCCGCAGGGTGCGGCCGTCGGCCGGTGTGCCCGGTGTGCCCAGGTTGCGGGCATAGCGGGGAAAGGCACCGCCGGAGATCTGCAGCCGCAGCCGGTGCCCGGCCGGCAACCGGTGGAAGCACGAGTCGAGGTTCAGCGACAGATGCTGCGGCACTCCGGGTGGCGCGGTCGGGTCGAGGCGGTGCAGCAGGTCGGAGAAGTTGCGGGACTGGCCGTGCGTGTCGACGTCGCAGAGCCGCAGGAAGACGTCGGCGTACGGCTGATCGACCGTGATCGCCAACTCCACCGTGGGGCTGCCGATCACGTCGACGGCGCTCGGCAACGGGTCGGTGGTGAAGGTCAGTACGTCCGGCCGCGCCTCGAGTGCCCGGTTGTCCTTGACGCCGGGTGCCCCGGCGAGCGTGCGCCCGCCGACCCCGGGCGTCGGATCCCGCGGGTCGTACCGGAAGCTGACGCTCTCGTCGGCCGGCCCCACTCCGACGCCGGAGCGCCCGCCCGCCTCGCCGTCCGCCGGCCCGACCTCGGCGCCGGAGGGTTCGCCTGGCCCGCCGTCCGTCGGTGCCGCGTCGACCTGGGCTGCGGCGATTATCTCGGCGGCCGCTTCGGCCGACTCTCGGGAGGTGGCGGGCAGGGTCAGCGTGGCCGGTGGGGGGTCGGCGATAGTTAGCGTGCGATCCGGGTGCAGGCGGAAGGTGGCGGGGGTCGCGGGCGGCGGCCAGGTCGCCAAGCCATGCCATTTGCGCTCGCCGGTTCGGAAGACGCGGACCGGGGTCCGGCGGGCCGGCCGGCCTCCTGCCATGTGCTGGTCGAGCCAGGCCATGCTCTCCCGGGCCACCTGCCCGGCGGCCTTGCCGGCCACCTCGAAATGGGTCCACGGGCCGACGGTCAGGGCCACGTCCACGCCGCGGGTGCGCAGCGCCTCGTACTGCTCCAGGGACTGTTCCAGGAACAGGTCCTGCCAGCCGGCGACCAGCAGCACCGGCACGTTCACCCGGTCCAGCGCCGCGTCCGCGCGGTACGGCGCCCACCACGGGTCGTCGCCGTCGGGGTGGGCCAGCCACTCGGCGTACCAGGGTGCCCGGCCGCGGAGCAGCGGCTCGGCGGCGGCCGGCAGGGGCAGGCCGCCCAGGGCCGGGCGCACCCGCCGGGCGGCCGTCGCCATGCTCAGCACCCGCCGCACCCCGCCGTCCTCCTGATGGGCGACCTGGTCGCTCCAGCCGAGGAAGTCCATCAGGGTGAACGCACCCGTGCCGAACACCGCCCGGCGGAAGTCGTGCGGGCCGACGTAGACCACCGCGGTCCGCAGCTCGGGCGGCGGATCCTGCATCAGGGTCCACTGTGTCCAGCCGAGGTAGGAGGCGCCGAGAGTGGCCAGCCGGCCGTCGAACCACGCCTGGGTACGCAGCCAGGCGACGGTGTCGAGGCCGTCCACCGTTTCCTGGGCCATCGCCCGGAATGTCCCGCCGGAGCCGAACGTCCCACGGACACTCTGGATCAGCACGTGGTAGCCGCGTGCCGCGAACAGCCGCCCGTTCAGCGCCGACGTGGGAAAGCCGCGGCCATAGGGCGTACGGATCAGGATGGTGCCCTTCGGCGTAGCCGTCGCCGGCGCGAAATGGTCACCGAGCAGCACCACGCCGTCGCGCATCGGGGTGCGTACGGCCTGGACCGCATAGCCGTTGAGAGCCTTCGACTGGCGCATCACCCGGCTCAGGGCGGCGTCGGCCAGTCGCTGCCGCATCGGAACAGCCATGCCGCTCGCCACCGCCTTGATCGTA
>DASWMR010000040.1:0-2270 GCA_036399635.1 Actinoplanes sp.
ACGGCTCAACCATCTCTGCGGGCGTGACCCGTCCCGGCTCGACGAGCCGGAGCTGGCCCGGGCGACCGTCGAGTCCGTCGCCGAGAACACCTCCGACGCGGTGGTCGCGCCGCTGTTCTGGGGTGGTGTGCTCGGGCTGCCGGGCCTGCTGGCCTATCGGGCGGCGAACACGCTGGACGCGATGGTCGGGCACCGGTCGCCGCGGTACGCGCGGTTCGGCATGGCGGCCGCCCGGCTCGACGACGGGCTCAACCTGTTGCCGTCGCGGCTGACCGGGTTGCTCACCGTGGCGCTCGCGCCGGTCGCGGGCGGGTCGCCGCGGGAGACGCTGCGGGTCTGGCGGCGGGACCGCAACGATCATCCGTCACCGAACGCGGGCCAGTGCGAGGCGGCGATGGCCGGAGCACTCGGCGTCCGGCTCGGTGGGCGCAACGTCTATTTCGGACGGAGCGAGGTCCGTCCGTTCCTGGGCGACGGCCCCCGGCCGGCGGCCGTGCACCTGCGCCGCGCGGCGCGGGTGTCGGGTGCCGTCGGGTTGACCGCGGCCGGGATAGCGGCCGCGATAGCAGCGGCCCGGTCGACGGTGTCGCCGCGATGAGCGGGCTGTTGGTCGCCGGCACCACGTCGGATGCGGGAAAGAGCGTGCTCACCGCCGGGATCTGCCGGTGGTTGCACCGGCGCGGGGTGAAGGTCGCCCCGTTCAAGGCGCAGAATATGTCCAACAACTCGGCCGTGGTGGTCGGCGCGGACGGGCGCGGCGGCGAGCTCGGGCGCGCGCAGGCAATGCAGGCGGCGGCCTGCGGCATCGAGCCGGACCTGCGCTTCAACCCGGTGCTGTTGAAGCCGGGCAGTGACCTGTCCAGCCAGGTGGTGCTGCTCGGCGAGGCGATCGACACGGTCACCGCGGGCAACTACCGCTCGCTACGGCCCCGGCTCGCCGAGACCGCGCACGCCGCGTTGGCCGAGCTGCGCGCCGAGTACGACGTGGTGATCTGCGAGGGCGCGGGCAGCCCAGCCGAGATCAACCTGCGGGACGGCGACTTCGTGAACATGGGACTGGCCCGGCACGCCGGGCTGCCTGCGATCGTGGTCGGCGACATCGATCGCGGCGGGGTCTTCGCCGCCCTGTTCGGCACCGTGGCGCTGCTCGACCCGGCCGATCAGCGCTTGATCAGCGGCTTCGTGGTGAACAAGTTCCGCGGCGATCTCGGCCTGCTCCGGCCCGGCCTCGACATGATCACCGCGGTTACCGGTCGACCGGTTTACGGCGTGCTGCCGTTCCACCCGGACGTCTGGCTGGACGCGGAAGACTCCCTCGCGTACGGCCGGGTGCTCGGTCGGCCGGCGCCGCCGCACGGGAGCGAGTGGCTGCGCGTCGCGGTGGTCCGGTTGCCGCGCATCTCGAACGCGACCGACGCGGAGGCGCTCGCCGCCGAGCCCGGTGTCCGGGTGCGGCTGACCGTCGAACCGGCCGAAATCGCCGAGGCCGACCTGGTGGTGCTTCCCGGCTCCAAGGCCACCGTCAGCGACCTGGCCTGGCTGCGCGAGACCGGGCTGGCCGAAGCGCTGCGCGCGCACGCGGCGGCCGGCAAGCCGCTGCTCGGCATCTGCGGCGGCTTTCAGATGCTGGCCGAGACGATCCACGACGAGGTGGAGAGCCGCCGCGGCACGGTCGACGGGCTGGGCCTACTGCCGGTCGGGGTCACGTTCGGCCCCCGCAAGATCCTCGCGCGCTCGGCCGGCTCCGGCCTGGGTGCCGCGGTGCGGGGCTACGAGATCCATCACGGGTACGTCTCGTCCGGCTCGCCGGAGCCGCTATTGCACTACGCCGGCGGTCGACCGGAGGGTGCGATGGCCGGTCCGGTCAGCGGCACGCACTGGCACGGCGCCTTCGAGTCCGACGACTTCCGCCGCCGCTTCTTGACCTTGGCAGCGCGGCAGGCCGGACGGCTGGGGTTCACGGTGGCGCCGGACACCCGGTTCGCCGCGGTCCGCGATCGGGCGCTGGACGTGCTCGGCGATCTTGTCGAGGACCACCTGGACACCGACGCGCTGTGGCGGCTGATCGAGCAGGGCCCGCCGGGTGGGCTGCCCCTGCTCCCACCGGGTGCAGGGGCAGCCCCACGCTGAGGCCGCGGCATGCGCCGGGCGGCCCCAGCGGGTTCAGGAGGGCGCCACCGCACCGGTCATGATCGCGACCGCCTCGGGCATGGTGTGCGACGACGGGGTGATGACCGTCGCCCGTCGTCCGAGGCGCTGGATGTGGATCC
>DASWMR010000041.1:0-4459 GCA_036399635.1 Actinoplanes sp.
CCCGACTTCGCGTACCTGGGTGAGGTGGCGCTCGGCCGGATCCTCGCCGACCCCACCGGCGAGCTGACCGACCTGCAGGCGGAGGTGCGGGTCTATCCGCGGGCGTTGGCCGAGGCGCTCGTCGAAGGGCTGTGGGAGGCCGACTTCCTGGTCGGGCTCGCCCGCAAGGCGGTGACCCGCGGCGACACCGCGTACGTGGCCGGTTGTCTGTTCCGTGTGATGGGGGTTTGTGCGCACGGGTTGCACGGCGCGGCCCGCCGCTGGCTGATCAACGAGAAGGGCGCGGTGGCCGCGGCCGCTGCCCTGCCCGGCGCACCGCAACGGTTCCGGGAGCGGGTGGACGAGACGTTCGCCGGTCTGGACCGCGACCCGCTGCGGTTGACCGCGGCGATCGACACGGCGGCCGATCTGGTGCTGGACACCGCGGACGCCTGCGCCATGATGCTGCGATGACCGCCGACGCGCCCACCATCCTCGCCACCAGTGCCGGCTATCAGCGTGGCCCGCGCGGTCTCTACGACCTGCGGCCCGGCCGGGTCCACCGGTTCGCCGCCGAGCTCGCGGGCGCCCGCAACCCGCGGATCTGCGTGCTGACCCAGGCCACCGGCGACCCGCCGAACGTGATCGGCGCGCACTACGCCGCCTTCGCCCGCAGCGAGTTCGTCGTGTCGCACCTGCAGCTCTTCCCGATGCCGAACGTCGACGACATCCGCGGCCACCTGCTCGCCCAGGACATCATCTGGGTGGACGGCGGCAGCGTGGCCAACCTGTGTGCGGTGTGGCGGGTGCACGGTGTCGACCGCATCCTGCACGAGGCCTGGCAGTCCGGTGTGGTGCTGAGCGGCGTCTCGGCCGGCTCGATCTGCTGGCATCAGGGCGGCAGCACCGACAGCTTCGGCACCGAGCTGCGCGGGTTCACCGACGGGCTGGCGTGGCTGCCGTACAGCAACGGGGTGCACTACGACGGCGAGCCGCAACGGCGGCCGAAGATGCACGAGCTGATCGCGGACGGCACCCTCGGCGACGGGTACGCGACCGACGACGGTGCCGGGCTGCTCTACCGTGGCACCGCCCTGGTCGAGGTCGTCGCCGACCGGGCGGGGCCGCGGGGCTACGAGCTGACCCGAAGCGCGGACGGCTCGGTCGTGGAGACGCCGCTGCCGACCCGGGTGCTAGGACCGTAGGTTACGAGGCGTAGTGCAGGATGACGTTGTGCACGTGATGGGTCTTCTCAGTGCCGCGGAACTCCACCTCGTACACGTGGGTGCCGACGGTGATCGCGATCGTGCCGGTGGAGAAGAACTGACCGGCCCAGCTCTTGTTGCTGACCACGCTCACGCTGCTGACCTTGGCGTACGGGATGCTGGTGATCGCGAAGCGCTTACCGACGAACGACTTGTCCTGGATGATCACCCGGCGATTGGTGAGCCCGATGAAGCCGGTACCAGCGCCGACCGCGTCGTAGACGGCGATGATCTGCTCGCCGTCGAGCAGGCCGCTCTGGATCTGCTGGAGCTGGCCCTTGTTGTCGTAAATCACGTCAGCCATGGGCCGAGCGTAGCGATCGAGGGCCACGCCGGGCCGTCTCTCGAGCGGCTAGGGCGCGCCGACCACCGTGCGGTAGAAGTCCTCGATGCGGGCGGCGAGAGTGACCTCACCGTCCGTGATGGCGTCGGCGTCGCGGTCGCCCAGGCAGATCTGAGTGTGACCGTCCAAACGTCGTATGGTGGGGCGAATGCGAAGGGTGTCCGCGGCCACCTTGATGCGTTCGGTGAGGGCGGCGTGCTGACTTTCGTCGCACGCCAACTCGCGCCGGAGCTGGACACCGTCCTGAGTCCAGCCGCTGAGCACAGCCAGTGCGTCGCTCAGGTAGTCGGAGCGGTTAACCCGCCGCCTTCTGGCGCGCATCGGCGCTCCCCCCAGGCTTCGTTGCCGGCTTGTGGCCAAACTGTCGCCGTCTCGTCATGGTCGTTCGCCAACAGTCTTGTCTCCCCGGTCAGACATGTCCACGCTCACATATCCGTGTTTGCGTGACGATCGGGACGCCTCGGGCACCCTGAACGGTAACTTTTACGGGAAGCGTTGATCTCATGCCGCCGGAACAGCATGTCAGGACCGCCAAGTCACGCAAGGTAATCGTGGCGGCGGTGATCATCACCGATGGCCGGGTGCTGGCGTGCGAGCGGTCCGCGCCGCCCGAGGTGGCCGGCCGGTGGGAATTTCCCGGCGGCAAGGTCGAACCGGGCGAGACCGATCAGCAGGCACTGGCCCGCGAGTGCGCCGAGGAGCTCGGCGTCCGGGTCGCGGTGGGCGCCCGGGTCGGCCCGGATGTTCCGCTCGCGCACGGCCGCGCCGTGCTTCGGGTCTTCGCCGTGCGGCTGCTCGACGGCGACCGGCCGCAGGCCCTGGAGCACTCCGCCATGCGATGGCTGTCCGCCGACGAGCTGGACACCGTGCCCTGGCTCCCCGCGGACAAGCCGATCGTCGCCGAGCTGCCCGCTCTGCTGTGAGTAGGCCGAGCTGCCCGCTCTACTGTGAGTACGTCTTGCGGAGTTCCCGTTTGAGCACCTTGTGGCTGGGCCCGAGCGGCAGCTCCTCGACGAAGCGAACCTGGCGTGGGTACTTGTGCTTGCCGAGCTTCTCCTTCGACCACTCGATCAACTCGTCCGCCGTGATGCCGCCCGGGTCGGGCACGACGACCGCGCAGATCTCCTCGCCGAGCACCGGGTCGGGCACCCCGATCACCGCGACCTGTTGCACCGCCGGATGCCGGGCCAGCGCCTCCTCCACCTCACGCGGATAGACGTTGAACCCGCCGCGGATCACCAGGTCCTTCTTGCGGTCGACGATGGTGATGAAGCCGTCGGCGTCCCTGGTGCCCAGGTCGCCGGTGCGGAACCAGCCGTCGACCACGGCCTCCCGGGTCGCCTCGGGATTGTTCAGGTAACCGGCGAAGACGTTGTGCCCGCGGAGCACGATCTCGCCGAGCTCGCCGGTCTCCATCAGCTCGATCCGCTCGTCGATCTCCGGCCGGGCGATCTCCACCTCGACACCCCAGATCGGGTGGCCCACGGTGCCCGCCCGGACGCCGTACGCGGGCTGGTTGGCGGTCGCGGTCGGCGAGGTCTCGGACAGCCCGTACCCCTCGAAGATCGTGGTCTTGAAGGTCTCGGCGACCCGCTCCAGCACCACGACCGGCAGCGAGGCACCGCCGGAGACGCAGAACTGCAGCTCGGGCAGCCGGTCCGCCTTCGCGGCGGCCTCCAGCAGTCCGATGTACATGGTCGGTACGCCGTGGAAGATGGTCACGTCCTCCCGGACCATCAGGTCGATTGCGGCCTCGCCGGTGAACCGGGCGAGCAGCACCAGCGTGCCGCCCAGCCGGAACGTGCCGTTCATCCCGATCGTCTGGCCGAAGATGTGGAACAGTGGCAGGCAGCCGAGCACCACGTCGTCCGGGGACATCTGATGGATGTCGAAGACGTTGACCATCGTGTTCATCACGAGGTTGAGGTGGGTGAGCAGGGCGCCCTTCGGCTTGCCCGTGGTGCCGCTGGTGTAGAAGACGACCGCGATGTCCTCGGCCTCGCGACCCACGTAGGAGCGCAGCGGCGGCACCGTGGCCGAGACGTCCTCCAGACGGGATGGCGCGTCGGGCACACCGGGCGGCATCGGGCCGACCGAGACCACCCCGACCCCGGCCAGCCGAGCCGCGGCGGCTGCGCCGGCCAGCTGGCTGGAGTGGGCGACCAGGAGCTTTGCGCCGCTGTCCCGCAGGACATAGGCGTTCTCCTCGGCGGTCAGCAGCAGGTGCATCGGCACGATGGTGGCGCCGACGGCGAGCGCCGCGTAGTAGACCCGCGGGAAGTCGAGCAGGTTCGGGATCTGGATGGCGACCGTGTCACCGGGGCCGACGCCGAGCTCGCGCAGGCCGGCCGCGTACCCCAGGGTCTCGCCCCACAGCTCGCGGTAGGTGACCCGGGTGGCCCCGTCGATCACCGCGACCTTGTTCGGATATTTGCGGGCCGCCTCGGCCAGGACGGTGGCGAGCGACAGCATTGTCATTGGGGCCCTCCAACTTTGGTGTACCCGCGTAGCAGGTCCCGCGAGATGATCAAGCGCTGCATCTCGTCGGTACCCTCATAGATACGCATCAGCCGCACCTGGCGGTACCACCGTTCGATCGGAAGTTCGCGGGTGTAGCCCATCCCGCCGTGGATCTGCATGACCCGGTCGACCACCCGGTTGACCATGCCGGCGCCGTACAGCTTCGCCATCGACGAGGCATGGCGCGGGTCCTGTCCCTGGTCGACGGTCCAGGCCGCCTTGAGGATCAGCCAGCGGGCCGCCTCCAGCTCGACCTCGGAGTCGGCGAGCATCCACTGGATCGCCTGGTTCTCGCCGATCAGCTTGCCGAAGGTCTCGCGGGTCTTCGCATACTCCAGCGCCATGCCCAGCG
>DASWMR010000042.1:0-1557 GCA_036399635.1 Actinoplanes sp.
GGGCGAGTCGGCGCGCTGGGCGTAATGGGTCGCGCCAAGCGGATTCTCGCCGAGCACTAGCGTCAGTGCGTAAGTGCGGGCCAGCTCGGGTCACCATCGGGGCTTTGTCGATCCCGGGTCTCTTGTGGTGGCTCGCTCGCGGGTTGCGCCCTGTAGTGCGCCGCTGGCTTCTCGCTATTGGCGACCCAGGGCGGTCAGCAAGGTGATCAGCGTGGCGGGGTTCGGCTGTTGAGAGCCGGGGGTTGGGAGCAGGGCCATCACCGGGATCTTGACGCCGGCTTGGGTGTAGGCCTCGACCTTCGCGCGGCACTCGGCCGGGTCGCCGTGGACTATCAGGTCGTCTACTACCTCGTCGGGGATCGCGGCTAACGCTGCCTTGCGGTCGCCGGCCGACCATGCCGTCCACATTGGATCGAGGAAGTCTCCTCGGCCCAGCCAGCGGTGGAAGGCGGCGTAGGCCGGGACGGTCAGATACGCGGCGATCATGCGCCGGCCCACCGATCGGGCGTGCTCGGTGTCGGAAGTGGGGCAGACGAAGATGCGGGCGGTCACCTCGAAGTCTGGTGCGGCGGGCTTCACCTCGGACAGGGCCGTCGTCACGTCGGCGGGGGAGAGCCAGTTGAGGATTACGCCGTCGGCCTCGGCGGCGGCGAGACGGAGCATGCCGGGGCGCAGGGCGGCCAGTTGGATCCTCGGGGGCGTGGCGGGCGGGCGTTCCAGGCGGAACCGGCTGACGGTGAAAGTGTCGTAGTCGTGCGTCACCGTCTCGCCGGCCAGCGCTGCCTTCAGGAAGCGAAGCATGTCGCGGCTGCGGGCGTATGGCTCGGTGAAGTCGACCGCGTTCCAGTCGCCGACCACCACCGACGAGGATGCGCCGATGCCGAGCTGGAATCGGCCCGGTGCCGCCTCGGCCAGGGCCGCCGCGCTCATCGCCAACAGGCCCGGGCCGCGGGTGAAGACCGGCGCGATCGCGGTGCCCAGGCGCAAGTCGGGTGCCCAGGCGGCGGCGAGTGCCAACGGAGTGAACGCGTCGGTGCCGGCCACCTCCGACGACCACAGATCGGTGAACCCCGCCCCGGCCAGCGTGGCGTAGACGGCGGCGTGCTCGGCGAGCGGCACGCCACTCAGCGGAACGGTCATGCCCCAGCGCATCGACATGCCAATGATCCTGCCCCCGCTCACCCGCTGCGGTCCACCAGAGTGGTCAAGCCGGCGGGTCGCTGAGCGCGAGCGTTGGGCCAAGCCCAAGCAGATGGCGAGGAGGCGTCGGGCGGTTGAGGTCGCTCCCGGTCGCCGAGCCGGGCCGGTTGGCGAAGAAGGCGTCGGCTGGCGTGCTGACGGGGTGGCGAGGAGGGCGTCGGGTGGCGTGCTGAGGGGGTGGCGAAGAGGACGTCGGGTGGCGTGCTGACGGGGTGGCGAAGAGGACGTCGGGTGGCTAATGCCGGACCGGGTGTTTGAGCCCGATCGGGTGGCAAAGCGCGCCGGGCGACTGAGCCGGACCGGGTGGATGGCAAGCCAGAGGGGGGTGCAAGCCGAGCGCGTGCCCAAGCTGACGGG
>DASWMR010000043.1:0-4130 GCA_036399635.1 Actinoplanes sp.
CGGGCGAGCACGTCGATCCCGATGCCGTCGAGCACGGCCAGCGCGACGCACAGGTTCCGGCCGTTGTGCGCCCCGCGCAGCCGCAGCGCGTCGCGCGGGAAGAGAACGTCGTCGCTGCAGTGCACGAGGTCGTCCTCGACGCGGAACCGGGAGTCGTCGGCGCCGGCCGGGATGGGCGGGAAGCCGTTCGCGTCGGCGATGCCGCGGATCTCGTCGCGCAGCCGCTCGTCGGCGCCGTTCACCACGATCATCTCGGGCTGGTGCCGGAGCAGGTTGAGCTTGTCCCGGTAGTACTCGCGCTCACCGCCGTGCGCGTCCAGATGCTCGGGGAACAGCGAGGTCACCACCGCGACCTGCGGTGAGTCGGCGAGGTCGGCGCACTGGTAGCTGGAGAGCTCCAGCACGTACTGCTCGGCGGGCGGCAGGTCGAGCAGCGGGACGCCGATGTTGCCGCCGAACACGTTCGGCCGGCCGAGCCCGGCCAGCAGGTGGCTGATCAGGCTCGAGGTGGTGCTCTTGCCCTTGCTGCCGGTGACCCCGATCGTGCGCGTCGCGTGATCGGCCATCCAGAGGGCGCTACCGCCGGTCACCGGAACGCCCCGCTCGCGCAGCTCTTTCATCCACGGGTGGGTGGACGGCACGCCGGGCGAGCGCACCACGACGTCCGCGGTGACCAGAGCCGGGAAGGCGTGATCGCCGCCGGCCAGCGGGGCCAACGCGGCGAGCTCGCCGGTCCAGTCGACGGAGAGGACGTTGGCGCTGTCGTCGACCGCGATGAGCCGGGACGGGCCGCGCTGGGCGATCGCGGTCACCGCCGCGCGCCCCTCCTTGCCGGTGCCCCAGACCGCCACCGACCGGCCGCACAGATCTGCCAGACGCACGTCGCTTCGCCTCCTCTTGCTCGGACTAGTATTGCCGGTCGGTCCTACGACAGGAGTTTCCGGGTGCGGTTCGACGTCATGCGCTTTCCTTCGTACGCCTTCGACCCCGCGACCGGGGTGGCGACGTTCGACTACGTGCTGGACGGGCCGGAACCCCTCACCTTCACCGAGACCATCACGTTCCCGGTCCCGGCCGGCGGCACCGCCGAGATTCCGGCGACCGTCACCCGCGTACTCGATCTGCTGCATGTCGTCGCCGGGGTGAGCTACTTCAAGGTCGGCGCCCCGCCCCGGGTCGTCGCGCCAAAGCCGGTGCCCGCGGCCGTCGCCGAGCTCTTCACCGCGGTCTACACCAAGGGCATGGCCGAGTACGCCTACCGCAACCAGCTGCCCCACGTGCTCGAGCTGACGGTCGAGGTGCCCGGCGTGGCTGACGCCGCCGCCCCCGTCGACAACGCCGACGGCCGGCCGTTGTCCGCGGTCGGCGGCGGCAAGGACTCGATCGTCACGCTGGAGATCCTGCGCGCGGCCGGGCTCGACCCGGTGCCGTTCTCGGTCAACCCCAACCCGGTGATCAAGAACGTGAACGCCGCCTCCGGGCTGAGCGCGCTGGCCGCCCGCCGCCAGCTCGACCCGCGGCTCTTCGAGCTGAACGCCGCCGGCGGGCTGAACGGCCACATCCCGGTCACCGCGGTCAACTCGCTGATCGCGATCGCCACCGCGGCCTGGCACGGGCTCGGGCCGGTGGTGATGTCGAACGAGCGCTCGGCTAGCGACCCGAACCTGATTTGGAACGGTCACGAGGTCAACCATCAGTGGTCCAAAGGCGTCGAGGCGGAGGGGCTGCTGCGGGCCGCGGTGACCGCGCACAGTGGGCTGACCGAGCCGTACTTCTCGCTGCTGCGGTCGCTGTCCGAGTTGCACATCGCCCAGCTGTTCGCCCGCCACGACGCCTATGACGACGTGGTGACCAGCTGCAACAAGGCGTTCAAGCTGCACGACCCGACAATCCGGTGGTGCGGCGACTGCCCGAAGTGCCGGTTCGTCTTCCTGGCCATGGCGCCGGCGATGAGCCGGGCCCGGCTGACCCACATCTTCGGCCACGACCTCTTCGCCGACCCGGCGCAGGTGCCCGGTTTCCTGGAGCTGCTCGGCATCGACGCGCACAAGCCGTTCGAGTGCGTCGGCGAGGTCGAGGAGTCGCTGGTCGCGCTGTCGATGCTGGACGACGACGCGCCGGTGCTGGCCGCCCTGCGCGCCGCGGTGCCGGCCGAGGCGTGGGCCGCCGCCTCCCGCGACGACGTGCTGACGCCGGGGGGCCCCACCTACGTCCCCCCGGCGTACGCGAAGATCCTCGCCGACGCCCTGGGGTGAAGGTCTACTCCGGCGCGTCGTGGTGGATGTGGTGCGGCGACACGCCCAGCTTGGCGAGCGCGGCGCTCGTGGCGGCCAGCATCACCGGCGGCCCGGCCAGGTAGACCTCGTGGCCCGACCACTCGCCGTAGGCCGCGACCGCGTCGGTGACCAGACCCGACGCGTACGGCCCGGGGTTGCCCTCGGAGACCACCGGGACGACGGTGGCCCGGCGCGCCAGGTGGGCGATCTGGGTGATCTCCTTGATGTCGTACAGCTCGTTCAGATTGCGCACGCCCCAGAACAGCACCGCTGAACGAGGGTCGCGGGTGTCCGCCAGCTCGATGAGGAGCGCCTTGAGCGGGGCGACGCCGGTGTCGCCCGCGATCATCAGCAGGTCGCGCCCGGCGGTCTCCGGCAGGCTCATCGTGCCCTCCGGACGGCCGAGCCGAACGCGGTCGCCGACGTCGGTGCGGTAGACGAGCGTGCCGCTCACCCCGTTCTGGGTCTTGGCGCGCACATGCAATTCGATGATGTCGTCGCGGCGGGGCGCGCCGCACAGTGAGTAGGGGCGCCAGATCCCGGGCAGCTCAGGGAGCTCGATCCGGGCGTACTGGCCCGGCCGGAACGGCATCGGCAGGGTGGGCCGCAGCCGGACCACAGCGAGATCACGCCGGCGCAACTCGTGGCCGACCACGACGGCGTCCCAGACGACCGGCTGGTAGGCCGCGGCCGTCCCGCCGTGCCGGATCCACTCGTGCACGTGCTGCCACGTCGACCGCCAGGCGACGTCGAAATCCTGCCGCCAGGCCCCGGGCGGCATAC
Organism: Actinoplanes sp.; assembly: GCA_036399635.1. Taxonomy (GTDB): domain Bacteria; phylum Actinomycetota; class Actinomycetes; order Mycobacteriales; family Micromonosporaceae; genus Actinoplanes. The sequence continues at coordinate 3,060 of DASWMR010000043.1, forward strand.
CGGCCCGCATCGCCTCGGCCAGCGCGGCACCGATCACCTGCGGCTGGTCCGGGGTCACCCCGCAGGCGGCGAGCGCCGCACCGATCCGCCCGCAGCCGTCGACTAGGATCGGCGGCCGGTCGAGGTGGTGCACCAGCCAGGTGAGCGCCTGGGCGAGCTGCCGGACTTGGATGTCGGCGTCGCCCGGGATCGCGGCGAGCAGAGCCGGGTGGCCCTTCAGCAGCGCCTCCCGGAGCCGTTCGGCGACGTCGTCCGGCCCGCCCGCGAAGGTCAGGCTCGTGCTCAGCAGCCGCTGGGTGTCGCGCAGCAGCTCGTCGTCGGCCGGGTCCATCCCGTCGCCGGCGACCGCCCGGCCGGGCATCGGTGCATGGAGGTGCTCCAGGCCGGGTGCGCGCGGCGAGTGCGGCCCGGAAATCAGTGACTCGGCGGTGACCGACCCGTCGATCGTGTTCCCGTGCTCGCCGGAGGCCCACCGCGGCCGCCCGGCCGGCGCGGTCGGTTCGTCGGTGGCCTTCACCGGTGGCTTCACCGGCGGCTCGATCGGCGGTTTTGCCCCCGGGGACAGGCCGGCGAACTGGTTGCGGTTGGGCCGGCCGGCCTCGTCGATCCCCTCGGAGAAACCGCCGGACAGCGCTGGCAGGCCGGGGGTGAACGGCTGCACGGCGCCGCCGCCGGTGTTGCCCGGATGCTCGCGGACCGGCCCGGCACCGGGCGGCGCGGGGGGAACGTCGTCGGGCACCGCGTGCGCCTCGGCTGCCGGCGGGGCGGCGGGCTTCTTCGGCCGGCCGAAGAAATCCTTCGGCGAGAGATGCGGAGCGGCGGCGGCCGCCTGGAAGGCACGTGGGTCTTCCTGCCACGGCGGGCTCGGGTCGAGCTCGGCGGCCCCCTCGGAGCCGGCCACATCTGGCTGCAAGAACTCCGATGCCGGGTACTCAGATGCCGGGGACTGAGACACCGGGGACTGAGATGCCGGGTCGACGGGGACTGGAGTCGCGGATGGATCGGCGGGGGCCGGGTGCGGTGTCGCCCAGCTCGGCCGCGGCTGACCGCGGCCGGCCGCCGCAGAGGACG
>DASWMR010000044.1:0-6489 GCA_036399635.1 Actinoplanes sp.
GGGAACGCTCCTGGTCACGGCCGACGGCAGTGATCATCTGAGAGGACTCTTCGCCCAGGCGGAGGAGATCTATGCGACGTCGTCGCGGCCGATCAGCCCGATGGCGTACGCGAATGACGCCAACGGCTGCCCAGTGCCGTACGCGGCTCCCCTCGGCCACCCCCTGCACCGCGCGGTCGAGCGCGCCGAGCGAGTGCTCGCGGTCGAGGAGTACGCCCGACAGGCCGCCCGGCTCGCCGAGACACCGCCCGACGGCGCCCGCGCCAACGGAGCACCGCCCCCGGTCGCGGCCATGGCCGAACTGCGGCTGGTCGGCTCCGACGAGCAGGGCTGGCGCACCCGCGCAATCTGGGAACGTGACGAACCGGTCCTGCTCCCCCACGCCGACGAGGTCCAGGTAGGCGACGCGGTGTGCCCCTGGCCGGAGGTGGCGGCGCGGCTCACCCCGGCGAAGGGCCTGGAGCCGATCAGATGGTCCGCACCCCACTGGCCACACCCCGGCAAGGCCGGGCCAACGAGATAGGCACAAGCAGCAAGCGCGGCTAGGGGCGGCGGTGGACCACGACCCCGGCCACGCCGGGGCCCACGTGGGCCGCGACCACCGCGCCGATCTCGGTGATGTAGCAGTCGCGCAGCCGGTCGCCCAGGCGCACCGTCACGGCGTCGGCCAACGCCACCGCCCGGTCGTGGGCCTCCAGATGGTGGACCGCGATGTCCACCTCGCCGTCTCCGGAGGCCTCCACCGCCAGATCGACAAGCCTGGCCAGCGCCCTCCCGGCGGTGCGGACCTTGTCGCGCACGACGATCACGCCGTCCACCACGTGCAGGATCGGCTTCACCGACAGGGCGGTGCCGAGCAGGGCCGACGCGGCCCCGATCCGGCCGCCGCGGCGGAGGAACTCCAGCGTGTCGACGTAGAACAGGGTGCTCACCCGCTCGGCATGGAGGACGGCCTCACGGCGTACCGAATCGAGGTCTTGACCTTTGCGGGCGGCCGTCGCGGCGGCCAGCGCCGCAAAGCCCAGGCCCATTGCCGTGGTTTCGCTGTCCACCACCTGCACCTGCGGGCCCACCTCGGCCGCTGCCAGCGTCGCCGCCTCGAAGGTGCCGGAGAGCTTGGCCGACAGATGCACCGAGACGATGCCGTCGGCGCCGGCGTCCAGCAGGGCCCGGTAGGCCTCGACGAACTGGGAGGGCGCCGGCCGGGAGGTGCTGACCGCGGAACGGCGGGCGCGCAGTGCCTGCGCGACCTCGGCTGGGTGGATCTCCAGGCCTTCGAGGCCGTCGGTGCCGTTGATCACGACCGTCAGCGGGACGACGGTGAGGTCATACGTGCCGCGAAGTTCGTCGGGCAGGTACGCGGTGGAGTCGGTGACGACCGCGACGGGCATGCGGGCACGGTAACCGATCGAGGCTCGCCGAACCGCACGGGAGGTGATCAATCCCGAGATTCGACGGACGGAGCGGGGCGGCGGTCAGCCCGCGCGCACGGCCGAGACGATGAACGGGACGCCCTGCTGGCAGGTCGACATCATCGACGGCTCGGAGCGGCCGACCAACGTGATCTTTTCGCCGACGGCGGCGTCCGCCCGCATCGCCGGGTCGTCGAAGACCAGCAGGTGGTTGACGCCGTTGTGCTGCAGGAGCAGGCAGTTGGGCTCGACCCCGGCGGTCACCGTGCCGGTGATGGTGTCGGCGCCGGTGACGGCCGGCTTGCCCGAGCTCGGCTCGGTGCTCGGCAACGGCAGGTCGATCACCACGGAAGAGGACGGTGAGGGCGCCGCGGCAGCCTCACCCAGGTCGTGGACCGCGCAACCCGCGGCCAGAGTGAGCAGCAATAGGGCAAAAGCAGCGCGAGTAAACATGATGGTTGGACGCTACCGGATCCGCCACGGTTCCCCGGCCTCGAGGTCAGACCGGCGACGGGATCGGGCGGTCGGTGAACGGGCCGACGTTGTACGTTGCGATCTGCCACCCACGCCGGCTGTCGTGGGTCAGCTCCACCCAGTGACAGTTTTGCAGCGCGCGCAGCGTCCGCAGCTGCTCGGTCCGCCAGCCGAGGAGGTGCCCCATGCCCTGCCGCGCGGCCGCGCCGTGCGTCGCGACCACGACGGTGCCGCCGGTCGGGCTCAGCTCGGCCGCGTCGCGCAGCGCCTCGCCCGCCCGTTTGCCCAGGTCGTCGAGGCTCTCCAGATCGCCGCCGGGATCGTCACCGGCGGTCCATCGGGCGTGTTCCGCGGGGTGCCGCTCGGCCACCTCGGCCATGGTGAGGCCCTGCCACGCGCCGAAGTAGCGCTCCCGAAGCCGCTCGTCGTGGCGGATGGTGAGGCCGGTCAGCGCGGCGAGGGCCGCGGCCGTGTCGGCGGCGCGGCGCAGGTCGCTGGAGACGATCACGTTGGGCTTCATCTTGATCAACAGCTCGGCGGCGTCCACCGCCTGCTGCCGGCCCAGCGCGTTGAGCGGCACGTCGGTCTGCCCCTGGACGCGCTGACTTGCGTTCCAGTCGGTGTTCCCGTGCCGCCAGACGATCAGCCGGCTCATGAAGCAGTGGCGTCGGCCTCGACCATGTCGCGGTCGACGAACTGGACGGACGGGCAGTCCTTCCACAGCTTGTCGAGGGCATAGAACTCGCGTTCCTCGGCATGCTGGATGTGCACCACGATGTCCACGTAGTCGAGGAGCACCCAGCGACCCTGCCGCTCGCCCTCGCGGCGTAGGGGCTTCGCCTTCTCCGGCAGATCGAGCAGAGCCTCCTCGACGGCGTCGACGATGGCGGCGACCTGCCGCTCGTTGCTCGCCGAGGCGATCACGAAGGCGTCGGTGATGGCGAGCTGCTCGCCGACGTCGATCACGACGATGTCCTGCGCCTTCTTGTCGGCGGCGGCCTGCGCGGCCGTCATCGCCAGTTCAAGAGCGCGTTCGCTAACGGGCAAGAGGTTTCCCCTCGGTCGGGCTTCAGTTACCACAAGCGTCTCACATGGGTGTGACATTTCCCGAGCCCCGATAGAGGCCCCGCTTGTTGATGTATTGCACGACACCGTCCGGCACCAGGTACCAGACCGGCTTGCCGTCCGACACCCGCGTCCGGCAGTCAGTCGACGAGATGGCCATGGCAGGCACCTCGACCAGGGTGACCGAATCGTCCGGCAGGTGGTCGCCGGAGAGGTGGAAGCCCGGCCGGGTGACCCCGACGAAGTGCGCCAGGGAAAGCATCTCCAGCGCGTTCTTCCAGCTAAGGATGCGGGCCAGCGCGTCCGCCCCGGTGATGAAGAAGAGCTTCGCATCGACGCCGTAGATCGCCCGCATGTCGCGCAGGGTGTCGATCGTGTAGGTGGGCCCGTCCCGGTCGACGTCCGCCCGGCTGACGTGGAAGCGCGGGTTCGACGCGGTGGCGATCACCGTCATCAGATAGCGGTCCTCGGCTGGCGAGACGCGGCCCTTCTCGTACGGCTCGCCGGTCGGTACGAAGACGACCTCATCTAGGTCGAAGCGGGCCTGCACCTCGCTCGCCGCGACCAGGTGACCGTGGTGGATCGGATCGAAGGTGCCACCCATGATCCCGATCCGGTGTCCTGACATCACAGCAATATAGGCGCAATCAACCATCAAGCCGGCCGCGGACCGCCGCGAGCAGATCGTCCGCCGTGAACGGCTTCTCCAGCAGCGCGACCCCGGGGTCGAGCGTTCCCTTCGAGTGCAGCACCGGCTGGGCATATCCCGACATGTAGAGCACCCGGGTGTCGGGCCGCACGTGGGTCAACCGCTCGGCGAGCTCCTTGCCCAGCATCCCGGGCATCACCACGTCGCTGACCAGCAGATCGATCGTGCCGTCGTGCCGGGCAGCCAGTTCCAGCGCCTGCGGGCCGCCGTCCGCCGACAGCACCCGGTAGCCCGCTCCGGAGAGGATCCGCCCGGCCACGTCGCGCAGCGCGGCCTCGTCCTCGACCACCAGCAACGTCTCCCCGTGTCCGCGGGTCGGTGCCTTCCGCTCGACCTCCGCCGCCGGCTCGGCGACGTCCGCCTGGCCCGGCTCGACCCGGTCGCCCGCCGGCAGCAGCACGGTCACCGTGGTGCCGAGGCCGGGTTCGGAGGCGATGGTCACGTCGCCGTCGGCCTGCGTGACGATGCCGTAGACGGTGGCCAGCCCCAGGCCGGGGCCCTCACCACTGTTCTTGGTGGTGAAGAACGGCTCGAACGCCCGCTCGACCACCTCCGGGGTCATGCCCTTGCCGGAGTCGCTCACGCGGATCCGCACCTGGTCGCCGTACCGGCCTGTGTCGATCACCAAGTTGCCGCCGGACGGCATCGCGTCCCGGGCGTTCGTCGCCAGGGCGACCAGCAGCTGCTCGATCTGCCCCGGGTCGCAGGTCACCGGCGGCAGGTGCGGGCCGGGCCGCAGGATCAGGGTGATGGTGTCGCCGAGCGTCTGGCGCAGCCCCTCCGCCAGGTCCGCAATCACCTTGTTGAGGTCGAGCACCTGCGGGCGGACCACTTCGCGGCGCGCGAAGGCGAGCAGCTGGTGGGTGAGGTCGGTGCCGCGCTCGCCGGCCCGGATGACCTGGCGGGCGTCGGTGGCGATCATCTTGATGTCCGGTTCGGCCGACTCGGCCTCCTCGATCACGAAGTTCGCGTAGTTGACGATCACGCCGAGCATGTTGTTGAAGTCGTGCGCGATGCCCCCGGCGAGCTGGCCCAGGCTCTCCAGTCGCTGGCTGCGGTGCGCGTGCGCCTCGGCGCGCAGCCGGGCCTTGTCCTCTTCCGCCCGGAGCCGCTCGGTGAGATCGCGGACCACCGCGATGACCAGCCGGCCGTGTGGCGTGTCCACCATCGCCACCGAGGACTCGACCGGGATCTCGGTGCCGTCCCGCCGGCGTACGGTCGTGGCGGCTCCCAGGGTCGACGGCGTGCGCAGCAGCTCCTCGATGGGCCGCCCGATCAGTTCCGCACGGGGCCAGCCGGACAGTTCCTCGGCGCGCTCGTTGGCCAGCACGATGCGGCCCTCGTCGGTCACCAGGATCGCGTCGGGGGCGGCCTGAAGCAGACCGCCGGCCAGTTCCTCGGACCACTTCACGCATTCACCCCCGCGCCTCGAGGATATCGGGGGAAAGCTGCGCGAAAGGTCAAAAACGCGCAGCGAGCGCCCGCCGAAGGTCGTCGTCCGCGTCCTGGACCACGCGGCGCAGGATGGGGTCGAGATCAGCACGGGCCAACAGCTCCGCGGCGAGCTGCCGGGTCTCCGGGCGCACGACCACCGAGGGGTACGCCGCGGCGGCCGTCCGTTCCGCGCTCATCCCACTGCGTACGCGCATCATCGCTGGCATCTCCGCGAAGTACCGGGGCACGTACGGCGCCAGCAGCTCGAGCTGTTCGGGCTGCCAGAAGCCGCTCGCGGTGAGCTCGACCAGCCGGTTGGAGAGCGACGCGTCGCCGACGATCGCCTGCCAGGCCCGCGCCTTGGCATCGGCGTCCGGCACCGCGGCCCGGCACCGGGCGGCCCACTGTTCGCCGCTGGCGGTGCGGTCCCGCCCGAATTCGGCGTCGATCTCGGGAAGACCGACCGCACCGAGCACCGCGAGCCGATAGACGATCAGCCAGCGCAGGTCGTCGTCGATCGCCAGCCCGGTGGGCACCCTGCGACCGGCCAGCCAGTCGGTGAGCCGGGCGATGTCGACCGTGGCGCCGATCAGGCCGCGCGCGGCGGCGAGCTGGCGGGAGCCGCCCGGCTTGGAGACCGCGAGCAGCCGGTCGGTGGCCTGCGCGACGAGCGCCAGGGCGGTCGACCGGGTCTCCGGGGTGGCATAGAGGTCGACCAGGCCGCGGGTTGCCCGCAGCACGTCCTCGACCACCACCACCTCGGTCTCCACCGGCATCGCGGTCAGCACCAGGGTGACCAGCTCGGCGACCGGGCGTTCGCCGTCCACCACGGCGTCCAGCATGGCGGCCCAGAGCACGGCCCGGGCCAGCGAGTCGCCGAGCAGCGGCAGCATGGTCGGCACCGCGGCGTTCGACTCGTCGTCCAAGCGGATCTTCGCGTACGTGAGGTCGCCGTCGTTGAGCAGCAGCAGATCGGCGACCTTCTCGCCGGTGAGCTCGCCGATCACGGTGCGGCCGGTCGGGTCCACGTCGACGTCGATCCGCCGGCGCCGGACCACGGTGCCGTCCGGGGCGCGGTCGAACAGGCCGATGCCGACCCGATGCGGGCGCAGCGTCGGGTACTCGGCCGGTGCCGTCTGCCGGACCGCCACCTCGGCGTACCGGTCGCCGTCCCGGACCACCTCGGTACGCAGCGTGTTGACCTGGGCGCGGCGCAGCCACACTTCAGACCAGGCGGTCAGGTCCCGGCCGCTCGCCGCGCTGAGGGCGCCCAGCAGGTCGGCGAGGGTCGCGTTGCCGTACGCGTGGGCCGCGAAGTGCTCGTTGAGCCCAGCCAGGAACGCCTCGTCACCGACCCAGGCGACGAGCTGGCGCAGCACGGCCGCGCCCTTGGCG
>DASWMR010000045.1:0-2341 GCA_036399635.1 Actinoplanes sp.
GAGGTCGGGCTGGGCAACCGCGGTCAGCACCGGCCGGGCCAGCTGTCCGGGGGCCAGCAGCAGCGGGTCGCGATCGCCCGGGCACTGGTGACCAGGCCGGCGGTGCTCTTCGCCGACGAGCCCACCGGCGCGCTCGATACCACCACCGGTCGCGAGGTGCTCACCCTCCTGCGCCGCACAGTCGACCGCCACCGGCAGACGATCGTGATGGTGACCCACGACCCCGTCACCGCGTCGTACGCGGACCGGGTGATCTTCCTGGCCGACGGCCGGCTGTCCGGCGAGCTGTTCGAGCCGACGCCGGAGACCGTTGCCGCGCGGATGACGCACCTGGAGGTCACCACGTGATCAGCATCGCGCTCCAGACGCTGCGTACGCGCTGGGTCGCGTTCGTCGGCACCTTCGTCGCTCTGACCTTGAGCGTCGGCATGGTGGCCGTGATGGGTCTGGAGATCGCCGCGACCTTCGACCTGCCCGACCGCGCGCCTGAGCGGTACGCGGCCGCGCCCGTCATGGTCGCCGCGCTCGACCCGGAGTGGGATCCGGCCCGACACGATCCGGGCAGCCGTTCGCTGACCGAGGCGCGTGGCATCTCGGAGCAGCTCGCCACCGCGGTCGGCGCCACGGGCCGGACCGTGCCGGTCCGCTCGTTCTACGCACAGACCGAAGGCGGCCCCACCGACCAGGTCGGCCACAACTGGTCCGCGGCCGAGTTCGGCCGATACGCGCTCGAAGAGGGCCGCGCGCCGCAGGCTGATGGTGAGGTCGTCATCCCGGCCGGCAGCGTTGCGCCTGGGTCCTCGGTGACGGTGTTCACCACCGCCGGGCCGCAAACGTACATCGTCTCGGGCGTGACCAAGCCGGTCGATTTCGAGTCTGCCGTGTTCTTCTCCGACACGGCGGCGGCGAAGCTGTCGCCGCGGATCGAGGCCCTGGTGGCGTCCGGGTCGGCCGACGCGCTGAAGCAGGTCGCCAGAGGGCAGGCCGAGGTGCTCACCGGCGACCAGCGGGCCGTGCTGGATCCGAGCTACAACAGCGACCGCGAGGCCATCGACAACGTACAGACGCTGCCACTGTCGACCTCAGCACGATGACCTCCGGCCGCTGGGTGTACGGGCTCGGGTCGCTGTTCTTCGGACTCGCCCTGATCGCCTGGGTCGCGTTCGGCAATCCCGGCTTAGTCCTCGTGCCGACCCGTTACATCGGCATCCTCATGTTTCCGATTCTGGCGTTCGGGCTGCTCGCACCGGTCGTCGTCGGGCCGATGGCGCGACTCATCACCCTCCCGCTCGGCGGGCTGCGCGGTGCGAGCGGCATGCTCGTGCGGGAGAGCGCCCTGACCGCGGTCCGCCGGACCGCCGCGACCGCGGCGCCGGTGCTGCTCACGGTCGGTCTCTCCATCTCCCTGCTCGGCGCGGCCGCGACCATCGACAAGGCCAAGGACAGCGGGCGGCGCAACCAGGTCGTCTCCGACTTCGTCGTGACGCCGGACCGCACGCCCGGCGTCAACGAGGCCCTGGCCGAGCGCGTGCGCGCCATCCCCGGCGTCGACGTGGTCTCCGCCCTGCCCACCATGGTGTACGCGAAGGACGACGCCCGCCTGGCGGAGTATGAGGCCCTGGTCGTGGATCCCTCGGCTGTGGCCAGCACCCTGAAGCTGCCGGTGGAGGAGGGCTCGGTCGGCGACCTGAGCGACGACACCATCGTGGTCACCGACGACTGGGGCGTCGACCTCGGCCAGAGCGTGGAGGTGACCTTCGCCGACGGCACGACGTCGTCGCTCAAGGTGGTGGCCATCCTTGGCGCCACCTCGGGCAGCAACGACGTCGCCTACCTGAGCAGCCGGTACGCGGGTACGGCCAAGTACGCGTTCAGCGGGCTCGCCCGGCGGCTGTACGTCACGGCCAAGCCCGGCACCGATCCCGCGGCGGTCAGCACCGCACTCGCCGCGGCCACCGCCGGGCTTGGCGCCCGGGCTCTGCCCGCCGAAGACTGGCTTGGCGACCAGAGCAGCGAAAACGGCCAGACCAGCACCCTCGGCATGGTCCTCGTGCTGGGCATCGCGGTGATCTTCTGCTTCATCGCGATCGTCAACACACTGGTGATGTCGACCTCCGACCGGCTCCGCGACCTGGCGATCCTGCGCCTGACGGGCGCCACACCGAGGCAGGCGCTCGGCGTCTTCGCCGCCGAGTCACTGCTGGTGGTCGGCGTCGGCGTCGTGCTCGCGGTCGGCGCCTCAGCGGTAAATCTGTTCGGCCTGTGGGTCGCTCTGGGACAGCTCGTGGGCGCAACGCCGATCACCGGGCCGGTGGGCCTGGTGGGCCTGATCCTGCTGATC
>DASWMR010000046.1:0-14126 GCA_036399635.1 Actinoplanes sp.
ACCCCCATCCGGCGCACCCCCATCCGGCGCACCCCCATCCGGCGCACCCCCATCCGGCGCACCCCAATCCGGTGCACCCCCATCCGGTGCACCCCGATCCCGGATCCGGCGCACTCCGATTCGGCGCACCCGGTCGGCGCACCCCGAGGCGACACCGGCCCCGAGATGGTGTGATGACGCGGTGAGTCGCGCCGTTGAAGAGTCGAACCGTCGCCTGCTGCGGGCGCGGGACGCGATGGACCGCGCGTATGCCGAGCCGCTCGACATCCCGGCCTTGGCCCGCATCGCGCACGTGTCCGAGGCGCACTTCAACCGGACGTTCCGGGTGACCTTCGGCGAGACGCCGCACCGCTATCTGCAGCGCCGGCGGGTCGAGCGGGCGATGTTCCTGCTGCGGGAGACTGGCCGGAGCGTCACGGAGATCTGCTTCCAGGTCGGTTTCGGCACGACGATGTCGGCGGAGACCGCCCAGCAGGTGCGCGAGCTGGTCACCAAGGGCGCGACCGGCGGCAATCTGATCTTCCGCACGGATGACTGCCAGAAGACGTACGAGACGCTGGTGGCCCGGGGTGTCGAGTTCACCGAGGAGCCGACCGAGCGCCCGTACGGCATCGACTGCGGCCTGCGCGATCCGTTCGGCACCCACATCCGCTTCACGCAGCTGAAGGAGTAGGGCTTACACCGGCCAGGTGCTGTCCCGGCGCACCAGCACCGCCTCGACCCGTTGCACCCGCGGCCCGTCACCGGGCTCGCCCAGCGCCAGCGACATGGCCCGTTCGCCCAGCTCGGTCAGCGACAACCGGACCGACGTCAGCGGCGGCGTCACGTCCCGGGCGATCGGCATGTCGTCGAAGCCGATCACGTTGATCATGCGGCCGGCGGTCCGTAGCGCGGCGAGCGTGCCGACCGCCATCGAGTCGTTCAGAGCCGCGATGGCGGTCAGGTCGGGCTGTTCGGCGATCAGCCGGGCGGCGGCCGCGGCGCCGCCGTCGCGGGTGAAATCGGCGTGCACCACGCGGTGGTCCGGCAGCTCGCGGCCATACTGGCGGGCCGCCCGGTGTAGGCCGGCCAGCCGGTCCGCGGTGGTGGTCAGCGCGGTGGGCCCGGCGATCACGCCGACCCTGGTGTGCCCGAGCGTGAAGAGATGCTCGCCGGCCAGGAAGCCGCCCTGCTCGTTGTCGGGCAGCACCGCGTCGCCCGGGTGGTCGTGCCGGCCGATCACCGCGATCCGCCCGCCGGTCGCCTCGAACGCCCGCAGCCGCTCGTCGAGCCGGGCCGCGGTGGCCGAGTCGAGGTAGCCGGAGCCAGCGATCACTATCGCCGCGACCTGGTGGGCGTGCAGCAGATCGATGTATTCCAACTCCCGGTCCGGCTCGCGGAAGCTGTTGCAGATGATCACCAGCCGGCCGTCCTTGGTCGCCACCCGCTGCAGCCCGCGGGTGATCTCCGCGAAGTACGGGTCGGAGACGTCGTGCACGATCACGCCGACCGCGTGCCGGTTCGAGCGGGCCAGCATCTGGGCGTGCGCGTTCGGCACGTACTGCAGCTCGGCGACCGCGGCGAGCACCCGCTCGCGCAGCGCCTCGGCGACCGGTTTCGAGCTGCCGTTGATGATGCGGGACGCGGTCGCGGTCGACACACCGGCGTGCCGCGCCACATCCGCCAAGGTGGCCATCGTCAGGCCCCTTTCCGTCCCGGCCGTCGGTTACCACCGGCCGGCTTCCTGCAGGGAGGATACCGTCGGCGGTATTGCCTGCTTGGTGCCGTGCCCACTAAGGTCCAGGAAAGCGCTTACCTCAGGGCTTTCCAGGAGGACCCACACCATGGACCGGACCACCATCGGCATCGTGCTCAACGGCGTGACAGGACGGATGGGCCTTCGGCAGCATCTGATCCGGTCGGTTCTCGCCATCCGCGAGGCCGGCGGCCTGCCACTCGCCGACGGCACCCTGCTCTGGCCCGAGCCGGTGCTGGTCGGCCGGAGCGAGGCCAAGCTGCGTGACCTTGCCGAGCGATTCGGCCTGAGCGACTGGACCACCGACCTGTCCGCCGCGCTCGCCCGCCCGGACGTACAGATCTATTTCGACGCCCAGGTCACCTCGGCGCGCGTGAAGGCGTTGCGCCAGGCGATCGAGGCAGGCAAGCACATTTACACCGAGAAGCCGGTCGCCGAGAGCCTCGAGGAGGCGATCGAGCTGGCCCGGTTCGCCGACGCGGCGGGCATCAAGCACGGTGTCGTACAGGACAAGCTCTTCCTGCCCGGCCTGCAGAAGCTCGCCCGGCTGGTGCGCGGCGGTTTCTTCGGCAAGATCCTTTCGGTACGCGGTGAGTTCGGCTACTGGGTCTTCGAGGGCGACTGGCAGGAAGCGCAGCGGCCCTCCTGGAACTACCGGGCGGCCGACGGCGGCGGCATCACGCTCGACATGTTCCCGCACTGGCACTACGTGCTCGAGCAGATCTTCGGCCCGGTGCGGTCGGTCAGTGCGCACACCGCCACCCACATCGACAAGCGGTGGGACGAGGCCGGCGAGCCCTACGAGGCCACCGCCGACGACGCTGTCTACGGCCTGTTCGAGCTGGACGGCGGCATCGTCGCCCAGATCAACTCGTCGTGGGCGGTCCGGGTCAACCGCGACGAGCTCGTCGAGTTCCAGGTCGACGGTACGCACGGGAGCGCGGTCGCCGGGTTGCACCACTGCCGGATCCAGCCGCGGGCGGCCACCCCGAAGCCGGTCTGGAACCCCGACCTGCCGACCGACGTGCCGTTCCGCCAGCAGTGGCAGGACGTGCCGGACAATGCGGTCTTCGAGAACGGCTTCCGGGCCCAGTGGGAGCAGTTCCTGCGGTACGTCGCAGAGGACGCCCCCTACACCGGAGACCTCTGGGCCGGCGCGCGCGGCGTGCAGGTCGCCGAGCTCGGTCTGCAGTCCTCCCGCGAGGGCCGCCGACTGGAGATCCCCGAGCTCGACCGATGACCGCCGCGGGCGGCGCTGACCTGGCTACCCACCGGGCACCTGCCCGGCCGACAACTGTGGGGCTCGGATGACCGGCTTTTCCCTCAACCAAGCGACGACCAAGCACTGGGCGCTCGACGACCTGGTCGCCGGCTGCGTCTCGGCCGGCGTCGAGGCGGTCGGGCTCTGGCGCGAGGACGTGCAGGCGTACGGCGTGGACAAGGCTGCCGCCCTCGTCCGCGACGCCGGACTGACCGTCTCCTCGCTGTGCCGGGGTGGCTTCTTCTCCAGCCCCGACTGGTACGACGAGAACCGTCGCGCCATCGAGGAGGCCGCCGCCCTCGGCACCGACACGCTGGTGCTGGTCAGCGGCGGGCTCACCGGCCGCGACCTGGACGCGTGCCGTCGGCACGTCGGCGAGGCGATCGGCGCGCTGGTGCCGGACGCGCTGGCCGCCGGCGTACGCCTCGCGATCGAACCGCTGCACCCGATGTTCTGCTCCGACCGGTGCGTCGTGGCCACCATCGGCCAGGCGCTCGACCTGGCGGCGCCGTACCCCGCCGAGGCCGTCGGCGTCGTCGTCGACACGTACCACCTGTGGTGGGACGACCAGGTCTGGGAGAAGATCGCCGAGGCCGGCCGGGCGGGCCGGATCGCGGCGTTCCAGCTCGCCGACTGGATCACCCCGCTGCCGGAGGGCGTGCTGCTCGGCCGGGGCCTGCCCGGCACCGGCTGCATCGACCTGCGCCGGTTCGCCGCCGAGGTGCGGGCGGCCGGTTACCAGGGGTGGACCGAGGTGGAGGTCTTCAACGCCGACGTCTGGGCCCGCCCGGGCGCCGAGGTGCTGGACGAGGCGTACGCCGGGTATCGGGCCGCCGTCTCGTGACCACTTTGGAGGTGGGGGGCGTCCCGGTGGCGACCTACGTCGATGATCCCCTGCTGGACATCCGCCTCGCCCCCAGGCCCTATCTGCACCCGGTGCGCACGCTGGCCGGCACGGTGGTCACCGACGAGCTCTGCTTCGACCACCCGTGGCACATGGGCGCGTCGCTCACCATGGCCGACGTCAACGGGACCAACCTGTGGGGCGGGCGCACCTTCGTGCGCGACGAGGGTTACGTCTGGCAGGACGACCACGGCCGGATCCGGCACGACGTCTGGCTACCGGCCACCGACGGCTTCGCCGAGCAGCTGCTGTGGTGCGACGGTGACGGCCATACCCTGCTGACCGAGCGCCGCGAGGTCGCGGCGACCCCGGCGGCACTCGGGTGGGAGCTCTCCTTCCGGTACGCCCTGACGGCGCCCCCGTCGCACGGCGTGTCGCTGGGCAGCCCCGCCACCAACGGCCGCACCGGCGGAGCGGGGTACGGCGGCTTCTTCTGGCGCTTCCCGCCGGACCCGGCAACCGCATTCGCCGCCGACGGCAGCGACCCGCACGGTAGCGCGGCGGCATGGGTCGCGCTGACCGCGGCAGATTCGTACACGCTGGTCTTCCGCGGCCTTCAGGGCAAGGATCGGTGGTTCGTGCGGACGTCGGGATACGTCGGCGTGTGTGCCGCGCTGGCCTTCGAGACGCCACTGGTGATTCCGCCCGGCGAAACCGAGAGCCGACACGTACGGGTCCTGGTCGCCGACGGCACCCTGACCCCCCGAGAGATCACCGAGGCCCTGACTCCGTAGCGTGCGCGCCGTGGACGTCCGCCGTGGCGCGCGGCTCGCGGCCCGCCGACCGGCAGTAGGCCAGCGCCTCCTCAACCAGGTTTGCCGGCCCGCACCGATGAGTTTTCGGCCGGTCGGTCGTATGCCTCTTGACCGCGCGTTGCCTGACGCGCGCCGACGAGAGGTGAAGCGATGAACGACGAAACGGTGCGGGCCGCCGACGTGGCCGAGCGGACCGAGCTGGTCACCATGCTCGACGGTCTGCGGCCCGAGCAGTGGGACGCGCCGACGCTGTGCACGGGCTGGCGGGTACGCGAGGTGGTCGCGCACATCACCATGCCGTTCCGGATGGGCCTGCCCGGTTTCCTGGCCGGCATGGTCCGGGCGCGCGGCGACTTCAACCGGATGGCCGACCGGCAGGCGCGGGCCGACACCGCCCGGTTCTCCACCGACCAGCTGCTCGCCTCGCTGCGCGACAACGTGGCGCACCCGTGGCGGCCGCCGGGCGGTGGCCCGGTCGGTGCGCTCTCCCACGACGTGATCCACGGCCTGGACATCTCGGTCGGGCTGGGCCTTGCGCGCCGGGTGCCGACCGACCGGATCGCGATGATCTTCGACGGGCTCCGCGATCGCAACGTCGCCTACTTCGGCACCGACCTGAGCGGCGTGCGGCTGATCGCGACCGATCTGGACTGGTCCTATGGCGAGGGCGCGCCACTGCGCGGCGCGGCCCAGGATCTCCTGCTGGTAATCTCCGGCCGCCGGCTTCCGGCAGAACTTCTGGACGGTACGCCGGCCGGCCGCTTCGCCGGCTGAGAAGCCCCAGGTGGGGAGCCCGGTGAGCACGCGGTGAGACGTACGGCACGGCGGACGCCCGACGGGTAGCGGACGGTGCCGGCGGGTAGAGGAGGACTCATGCCTGTCCCTGGGGAGCTGCTCGGCAACCGGTACCGCCTCGACGATCGCATCGCGGCCGGCGGCATGGGCGAGGTCTGGCGGGCGACCGACACCTCGCTCGACCGCCGCGTCGCGGTCAAGACGATGCACTCCGGCCGGTCCGCCGACCCCGGCTTCGAGAGCCGGTTCCGGCACGAGGCGCGGGCCATGGCGGTGCTGCACCACCCGGGTGTCGCGGACGTCTACGACTTCGGGCAGACCGGGGACGGCTCCGACGCGTACATCGTGATGGAACTTGTCGAGGGTGCGGCGCTGAGCCAGGTGCTCGCCGAGCGCGGCCGACTGACCGCGACCGAGACGATGTCGATCATCGCGCAGGCCGGCCGGGCGCTGAACGCCGCGCACGAGGCCGGCATCGTGCACCGCGACGTCAAGCCGGGCAACCTGATCATCGTGCCGGACGGCACCGTGAAGCTTGTCGACTTCGGCGTGGCGCGGTCCGCCGAGTCGGCCGAGCTGACCGGCGCACGGGAGGTGGTCGGGACGGCGCTCTACATCGCGCCGGAGCAGGTGTCGAAGCAGACGACCGGGCCGCCGGCGGACGTCTACGCGCTCGGCGCCGTCGCGTACCACTGCCTTTCCGGCCATCCGCCGTTCGAGGGGGAGAGCGCGATCGCCGTGGCGATCAAGCACCTGGAGGACGAGCCGCCGCCGCTGCCGGCCGAGGTGCCGCCGGCGGTGCGCGCGCTGGTCACCACGGCGATGGCGAAGAATCCCGAGGACCGGTTCCCGAGCGCGGCCGCGGCCGCCGATGCCGCCGAGCGGGCCGCACCCGGCGTGTCGCTGGACGCGACGACCGCCCTGCTCAGTGCGGTCGCGCCGGTCGCCGCGGCGGCCCGGGCGAGGTCCGGCGACACCGCGGTGTTCCCGGCGGTGCCGGCCGATGGCGAGCCGTATCCCGCTCCGCTGCCCGGCGGCCGCAACCGGACGCTGCTGGCCGCCGCGGCCGTGGCGGTCGCGCTCGGCGTGGCCGCGGCCGTGCTGCTGGCGCTGAACCCGGGCTGGTGGCCGGGCGGCGCCGATCCCGAGGTGGCCGCGACCACGTCGCCGGGCGCGAGCGCGCCGGCCAGCACCGGGACCGGCCGCGGGAGGACCCCGGCCGGCAACGGCAACCGGCCCACCACGCCGCGCACCAGCGCCCCGACGACCGCGAGCGCCGGGCCGACCGCGAGCCCGACGCAGACGGCCGACGAGGAGCCGAGCGCGACGGTTGCCCCGACCGAGGCCGAACCCGAGCCGACCTCGGAGGACACCACCGGCGACGACGGCACCACCGAAACCGGCGACAGCGAAACCGGCGGCGACGACACCGGGACCAGCGACGACAGCGGCAGCAGTACCGGCGACGACAGCAGTACCGGCGATGACAGCACCAGCAGCGACACCGAGGCGGCCGGCGCCAACCCTTGATCGGCGCTGATCCGCCAGATAGGCCCTTAGGCTCTAGTCGATGTTGTGGCGGGTGTAGGCCGGCTCGCGCCAGCCCAGCATCGCCTCGGTCATCTGGACGGCCTGGACCGCGGCTCGCACGTCGTGCACCCGGACGATCCGGGCGCCGTGCAGCACGCAGAAGACCACCGCGGCGATTGTGCCGGCCAGGCGGTCCTGGTGGGGGGCGTTCAGGGTCTCGCCGATGAAGTCCTTGTTGCTGACCGCGGCGAGCACCGGGTAGCCGATCGCGGCTATCTCGCCGAGTCGGCGGGTGACCTCGAGCGAGTGCAGCGTGTTCTTGTTCAGGTCGTGGCCGGGGTCGATCAACAGCTGCTCCGGCCGGACCCCGCGGGAGAGCGCAAGCTCGACCCGTTCGCGCAGGAACGCGGCCACCTCGGCGGTCACGTCGCGGTACTGCGGGCGGGGCCAGCGGGTGCGCGGCGCGGCCAGGCTGTGGGTGATGACTAGGGTGGCCCCGGTGCCGGCGACGGCGTCGGCCATCGCCGGGTCGCGCAGGCCGGAGGTGTCGTTGATGACGCCGGCGCCCGCCGCGATCACCTCGCGGGCCACCTCGGGGCGGAACGTGTCGACCGAGACCACCGCCCGGTCGCGGACCGCCTCGACCACCGGCAGCACCCGGTCGAGCTCCTCGGTTGCGGTCACCTCCGGGCCGGGGGCGAACGGCACCCCGCCGATGTCGACCCAGTCGGCGCCCGCCTCGGCCGCCGCCAGCGCCGCCTCGACCGCCTTCGCCAGGGCGAAGGTGCTGCCCCGATCGTGGAACGAGTCGGGGGTGCGGTTGACGATCGCCATCACCGCGACCCGCCGCGTGAAGTCGAAGACGCGGCCGCCGATCACCCGCGTACCGCTCGGTTCACCCACGGTCCGCGACGATACTCCGGTGGCCCGGTTTGCCCGCCTGTCCGGTGGGAATCGCGAGGGTATGAAACTCGGATACAAGCTGGCGGCCGAGGCTTTCGGCCCGAAGGAACTCATCCGGCAGGCGGTCCGGGCGGAGCAGGCGGGGTTCGACTTCGTCGAGATCAGCGACCACTTCCACCCGTGGCTCGACGTGCAGGGGCACTCGCCGTTCGCCTGGAACGTGCTGAGCGCGATCGCGGTGCAGACCGACCGGCTCGGTCTCGCCACCGGGGTGACCTGTCCTACCGTCCGCTACCACCCGGCGATCATCGCGCAGGCGGCGGCCACCCTGGCGATCATCTCCGATGACCGGTTCACGCTGGGCATCGGCGCGGGGGAGCGGCTCAACGAGCATGTGGTGGGGCAGGGTTTCCCCAGCGTGCGGGGCCGGCACGAGCGCCTGGTCGAGGCGTTGGAGATCATCAACCTGCTCTGGCAGGGCGGCTACCAGTCGTACGAGGGTAAGCATCTGCAGCTGGAGGACGCCCAGGTCTTCGACCTGCCGGAGAGGCTGCCGGTGATCGCCGTGGCGGCCGGTGGCAAGCAGGCCGCGGAGCTGGCGGCCACCCACGCGGGCGGGCTGTTCGCCACCGAACCGCGAGCCGACCTGGTCGAGACGTACGCCGCGAAGGGTGGCGCCGGGCCCAAGTACGCCGAAGTGGCCGTCGCCTGGGCGCCCACCGAGGACGCCGCGGTCGAGGCCGCACACAAGACGACCCGCTGGGCGGTCACCGGCTGGAAGGTGATGTCGGAGCTGCCCAACCCGGTCAACTTCGAGGCCGCGTCGGAAACGGTCCGGCCCGAGGACATCCGCGCGAACTTCGCGGTCGGGCCGAACCCGGAGGCGTACGTCAAGGCGGTGCGCGACTACACCGCGGCCGGCTACGACCACGTCGTGCTCATGAACGCCGGCCCCGACCCGGACGGCTTCCTCGACTTCTTCGCCAAGGAACTACGCCCCGAGCTCTAAACCCAGCCTGCGTGGTAGGTCCCTGAGCGACACCTACCACGCGGCGGAGCTACTGGTCGAGAGTCGCCAGCACCACCGGGCCGGGCAGGCGACCGGGCAGCGTGCCGGTGAGGGCGAGCTCCTCGTCGGCCGGGTGGTCGGTGAGGACCCGGCGGATGTTGAGGCGGACGGTGTCGGTCACCACGACGGCCGGGTCACCGTCCTCCACCCGTACCGCTGGGCCCGCCGCCGCGCCGGGCCGGCCCTTGCCGGTGCCGGTACCGGTGCCGGCCACCGTGATCAGCGGGTCGCGCTTCGCCGGGCCCGACTCGGTCTCGACGATCTCGTCGGCCTGGTGGCCGCCGGTGCGGATCGTCTCGGCCAGGGCGGCGACGTAGACCGGGTCGCCGACCGCGTCGTAGACCCAGCGGGTGCCGAGGACCGAGTGCTCCATGGTGCCGACCAGCCAGTGCTCGGCGTCCGCCAGCGGTGCGCCACGGTAGGTGAGCGGGACATGCACCAGGGGCCCGTCCCCATCGCGGACGATGAAGACCTCGACGCCGACCTCGCCGGCCGGATCGTCGAACCGGCACGAGCCGACCTGTTCGAGATTGTCCGCCGTCGGCTCGGGGTACCAGGCCCGGCCCGGCAGCCAGTCCGCGAGCAACTCCAGTTTGGTGGGGGTGAGGGTTGCCTGATGGATGATCGCCATGCGCGGATGGTAAGCGATGCGGACGACCGCGGGTGATGTCACCATCGCGGGTATGACCGTGATCGCAACGCTGACCGTCGAGCGCCCCGCCGACGAGTCCCCGCTCCACCGTGCCCGGCCGTACGAAATCGTCGTCGACGGCACGGTGCGGGGGACCGTCCGATCCGGCCGGGAATTGTCGCTGGCCCTGCCGCCCGGCCGGCACATCGTGCACGCCCGGCTGGCCTGGACCGGGAGTGAGGACGTGCCGGTCCATCTCGGCTCCGGCGGCGCCGTGCGGCTGCGGGTCCAGCCACGGGGCGTACGCCACCTGGCGAGCCGCCGGTACCTGCGGCTGACCCGGATCGACTGAATCCGGACGGTGGATCTCGCCGCATTGGCCCGGCCCGTCTGCGCAGGGTAGAAAACGAGGATGACCCGCATCCTGGTGACCAATGACGACGGGGTGGACGCGCCGGGGCTGGTGGCGCTGGCCCGCGCGGCCCGGCAGGCCGGCTTCGAGGTGGTGGTCGCGGCCCCGCGCGAGGAGGCCAGCGGGATGAGTGCGGCGCTGACCGCGGTCACCGCCGACGGGCGGATCGTTGTCGAGCGCCGGACGATCGGCGGACTTTCCGGGTACGGGGTCGCGGCCTCCCCGGCGTACATCGTGGTGCTCGCCGCCCTCGGCGCCTTCGGTCCGCCGCCGGACGTGGTGCTCTCCGGCATCAACCGCGGCGCCAACGCCGGCCATGCGGTGCTGCACTCGGGCACCGTCGGCGCCGCCCTGACCGCGGCGAACAACGGCCTGCGCGCGATGGCCGTCTCGCTCGACGTGCTGCATTCGCAGCCGGGCGGCGTCGCCAGCGGGGGCGCCGCGATCACCGTCCCGGACGACGGGGTGCTGCACTGGGCGGCGGCCGCGGAGGTGGCCCGCAGCCTGCTCGCCGGCCTGGCCGAGGCGCCCGCCGGCACCGTCCTGAACGTGAACGTCCCGGACCGGCCCGCGCCGGCCGGGCTGCGCGAGGCCGGTCTGGCGTCGTTCGGGCAGGCCCAGATGGCGGTGGCCGAGCAGGGCGAGGACTTCGTGCGGACCGCCGTCGAGTGGACCGGCGAGCAACTGGTGCCCGGCACCGACCTGGCCTGGCTGGCCGAGGGGTATGCCACGGTCACCTCGCTGCGCCCACCCGCCCAGGTCGGCGGCGTGCACCTGCCCGTCCAGCGGTCGGCGTCGCCATAGTCGATCGGCCAACATCGTCTCCACAGTGGATCCCGTTTTCCGGCCGGTCGGGCTACCGTGCCGGGTGTGACTCCCCGCTCGGTCCTTCTCGTTGCCAGCAGCGGTGGCGTGCTGCTGGACCTGCTGGCGTTGCGCCCCTGGTGGCAGCGGCACGACACGACCTGGATAGCGGTCCGCGCGGCCGACACCGAGATCGCGCTGGCCGGGCAGACCGTGCACTGGGAACCGGAGCTCCTGGTGGCCTCGCGGCTGCGTGCGCTGCCGGCGGCTTTCCGGGCCGTCCGGCTGCTCCGGCGCGTACGCCCCGAGGTGATCCTCTCGTCCGGCGGTGGCGTCGCCGTCGGGGTCTTCCTGGCCGCCCGGCTACTGCGGATCCCCACCGTCTGGATCGAGACGCTCAACCAGGCGGGGCCGCCGTCCGGGGCCGCCCGGCTCTGCGCGCGGATGGCCGGCACGGTGGTCGTCCAGCGCCCGGCGCGCGCTGCACCCGGCACTGTCCTGATCGGTGAGCTCTACTGATGGCCCGCATCCTGGTGACGGTGGGAATGGGCCGGCGGCCGTTCGACCGGTTGGTGCAGGCCGTGGAGCCGCTCTGCGCCTACCACGACGTGTTCGTCCAGACCGGCCCGTCGCAGGTGGTGCCGCCTTGCCCGCACGCACCGTTCGTGCCGCTCGACGAGCTGCAGCGCCGCCTCGCCGAGGCGGACATCGTGATCACGCACGCGGGGAGCACGGTGCGGCTGGTGCAACGGCTCGGCCGGGTGCCGATCGCGGTGGCCCGGCACGCCGAGCGCGGCGAGGCCGAGGACGACAACCAGGTGCGTTACCTGCAGGCCGAGGCGGAGACCGGCCGGGTGTACGCGGTGTGGGAGGCCGAGCGGCTCGCCGAGGCGGTGGCCGCGCACACCGCCGCGGCGCACCGCCTGCTGGCCCGGCCACTGCCGCCCCCGGTGCCGGACGACCACCTGATCGCGGTCCTCGACGGGGTCTGCGACCGGCTCATCCGACGCCCAGCCGGCCGTCGGCCAGCGTAAGCACCCGCTCCACCCGGTCGAGACCCTCCGCGCGATGGGTGAGCAACAGGACGCTCCGCCCGTGCGCGGCGTCCAGCAGGTCGGCCATCAGGGCCTCGGCGGTCTCGGCGTCGAGCCCTTCGGCCGGCTCGTCGAGCACCAGCAGGCCGGGGTCGGCGAGCAGGGCGCGCGCGACCGCGAACCGCCGGGCCTGCCCGCCGGACATCGTGCTCCCGCCGCTGCCCAGCCAGGCGTCGAGGCCGCCGGGCAGCGCCGCGAGCCAATCGTCCAGGCGCACCCTCGCGAGGACCGCGCGCAGCTCGGCGTCGGTCGCGCCCGGCCGGGCGAGGCGCAGGTTCGCCCGGACGCTCGAGGCGAAGATGTGCCCGGTCTCGTCGCCGACCAGCACGACCCGCCCGCGGATGGTCGCCTCGGGCAGCGAACGCGCATCCACGCCGCCGATCTGGACAGTCCCGCGGCGCGGGTCGAGCAGGCGGGCCACAACAGCGCCGAGCGTCGACTTCCCCGACCCCGACCGCCCGACGACGGCCACCCGCGCCCCGGCCGGCAGGTCGAGATCCAGCCCTCGCAGGACGGCCTGCCGTCCCCGGTCCCAGCCCGCATCGACACCGACGAGGCGCGCAGAGATGCCTTTGCCCGTCCTCATCGGCGGGTTTGCCGGTGGCGTCGGGAATGTTGCGGCGGGTGGCGTCGGGAATGTTGCGGCCGGCGGCTCGGTCGTCAGGTCGGCGATGCGGTCCTCGGCGCCCGCGGCGCGCCGCCGGGTCACCGCCGCGTCCGGCAGCGCGAGGATCGGCTCGCCGAGCGCCACCACCCCGAGCAGCAGCACCGCGGCCCATTCTTGTCGCGGCCCGGGCTGCAAGAACGCGGTCCCGACGACCGCGACACCCCACCCCAGGTGCGCCAGCGCGGCGGCCCGCCCGGCTGCCCGTGCGGCGCGGCCTTCGAGACGGGCGAGGACTGCCGAACGCCGTTGCGGTACGCCGTCGGCCCGCCCCGCCAGATCCTCCAGCCCGTCCACGGTCTCCACCACGGCATCACGCAGTCTGGCGCGGGCGGCGCCGGTCATGGCGTCCTCACGAGCGGCCTGCCGCGCCGCCACCGCCGGTGCCGCCACCCCGGCGAGCAGCAGCCCGGCCACCAGCGCGACGGCCGCCGGCCCGGCGAGGAGGACAGCCACCGGCAGAGCGACCGCAACGACCGTGGCCGCGGTCCACCCGGGTAGCCGCCCGCGCAGCAACCCGTCGACCCGCGCGTCCACGTCGTCGACCACCCGGGTCAGCAGCTCGCCGCGCCGTCGCATGCCCACCCCCGGCACCCGGGGCACCAGCGCCGCATAGATCCGGCTGCGCCGCTCCCCGAGCCGTGCGAACGCCACGTCGTGCGCGACCAGCCGCTCCACGTAGCGCAGCAGTGGGCGGGCCACCGCACTGCCCCGCACCAGCACCACCGCCGCCGAGAGCGTGAGCACCGGCGGCATCGACGCGGCCCGGACGAGCAACCAGGCGGCGGCCCCGGTCAGCACGATCCCGGCCAGCGACGACCCACTGCCGAGCGCCACCGCAACCCCCGGCCGCCGCCAGAACCGGTCAGTCTTCGCCTCGGCCGGCCGTGCGGCGCTAGGCGGGGTTGCTTCGGCCTGGGGTGCGGCGCTTGGCGGGGTTGCCTCGGCTGGGCCTGGGGCGTTGGGCGGGGTTGCTTCGGCCGGGCGTGGGGCGTTGGGCGGGGTCGGTTCGGCCGGGGGCGGGGCGCTGCGCGGGTTGGATTGTGGCTCGCTGATCGGGTCGGATGGTGGCTTGCTGATCGGGACGACCCGGTCGGCGGCCGCGAGCAGCGCCGGGCGGTGGGCCACGACCAGCACCGCGCTGCCGGCCGAGGCGGCGGCGCGGAGGCGCTCGATGATCAGCGCTTCGGTTGTCGGGTCGAGGTGGGCGGTGGGTTCGTCGAGCAGCAGGGTGCCGGCCTCGGTCCCGGCCCGGTGCAGCAGCGCCGCCAGCGCCAGCCGGTGCCGCTGGCCGGCCGAGACGCCCGCACCGCGCTCGCCGAGGGTCGTCGCCGGCGTCACGTCGCTGTCCGGCTCGTCGCCGCCCAGCCCGTCGCCGTCCAGCCCCTTGCCGTCCAGCCCCTTGCCGTCCAGCCCCTTGCCGTCCAGCCCGACGGCGTGCAGGGCGGCACGGATCTCGCAGTCGGTCGTGCCCAGTCCGAACAGGTCGGCGACCACTCGGGCGTGCGGCAGCGCGGGACGCTGTGGCAGATAGCTCGGGCGCACGACGCGGACCACCCCGGCGTCGGG
>DASWMR010000047.1:0-4039 GCA_036399635.1 Actinoplanes sp.
AGGGCAATCGGACTATGGATTTTTCCGCGAGGAGCCGATCGACGCGGAACTGATTGAAGCGGAACCGATCGAAGCGGAACTAGTCGACACCGGCCGGAGCGATGCCGACCTCGTCGTCCAGCAGTCGGTCGACACTGTGGACGGCCATGCCGTCGACGGCGCGGCCTGGACCGATGTGCGCGCTCCTTCGATCGGGGAGCCGCCGACTGCTGACCCCATAACGCCCGCCGAGCAAGAGCCCGAGCTGGTCGACGCCGCGTCACAATCAGCCGAACCCGAGTCGCAGCCAGCACAAGCCGAGTCACAAGCATTCGAACCCGAGCCACAGCCGTTCGAACCGGAGCCGCAAGCATTCAAACCCGAACCACAGCCGTTCGAACCAGAGCCGCAAGCATTCAAACCCGAACCGCAGCCGTTCGAACCGGACCAGCAGCCGTTCGAGCACGTGCCGGCCTACCCCACAGACGACTTCGTCACGGCGACGACTTGGGCGAGGCTGAGCGACGGCGACGGCGACGGCGACGGCGACGAGCCGCGGGCTGAGTTCGCGACGAGCGCGCCGGACGAAACGGGCGAGACCGGTGCGGAGCAGCCCGAAGCCGTACCCGTCGAAGCGGAGCAACCCGAAGCCGGACCGGTACCTGCGGAGCAGCCTGCTGGCGTACCTGCGGAAACTGCTGTGGATGCACCGACCGCGACCGGATCGCCCGCCGGGCCGGCCCACGCACCCATCCGGCAGCGCCGGGACCAGGCCGTCGACCCTCCGAGCCGGCGTGCCGACCCGGAACAGGTGCTCGCCTCGTGCCCCTGGTCGTTTGATCCCGAGACGCTGCGTGAGGAAATCGACGACAGTGACCAGATGTGGGTCGTCGTCGATCGCCTTACCGACAAGCTGGAGTTCGCCGAGCGAGATGCCGTGCGCGCCCGCCTGCTGAGCCTGCGCGCGGTGGCCCATCGCCTGGTCGGTGAGCTCGACGACGCGGTGGCCGACGGTCGCACCGCGCTGGAGCATGCCCGGCAGGTCGGTGAGCTGCGGCTGACCGCGCTCGTGCGGGCGCGGCTTGCGCACGCTCTGCAGTGGCGCGGCGATTACGCTGAGGCAGACCGACTCTATGCGGAGGCGGATTCGCCCGAGTTGCCGGACAGATTGCGCGCCGAGATCCACGAGCTGGCCGGGCGGTCCGCCTTCGAGCAGGGGCGCTACCTCGAGTCGGTCAATCATCTGGAGCGCACGCTCGACACCCGCAAGGGTGCTGACCGGGAGCTGGTCGAACGGATCGAGCTGGCCCTGGACACGATCAGCCGGCACGCCGAGAGCGGTTGGGGCCCCTACCCGCGTACCCGCGAGGTGATTCTCGGCCGGGCCGAGGGGCCGCAGTTGATCTCCGACGATCGGTCCCGCCTCTGGGGGTACGCCGGCGCGGTGCCGCCCCGGTATGCCCAGGCGCAAGCGTTCGCCGACGGTCTGGCCTGGGTGCGCCGCCCCGAGTCGCGGGTCTGGGAACTGATCGACGAGAGCGGTGGCTTGATCATCGACGGTTCGTCGGGTTATCGGGCGGCCGGGCCGTTCGCCGAGGGTCTCGCCTGGGTGTCCCGCGACGAAGCGGGTGGCTGGTACGCGATCGACCGACAGAACCGGGTGATCGTGCCGGGTGGCTTCGAGGACGCTCGGCCGTTCCGCAACGGGCTCGCGCTGGTCCTGCGCGGCGGCTGGGGTGCGGTCGACCGGCACGGGCGGACCGTGGTGCCGCCGCGCTACCGGGGATTCGCCACCGAGACCGTGGCCGGCGGATCGGTGGACGGCTTCACCGACGAGGGCCTGGCGGTGGTGGACGCGGGCGAGCGATTCGGGGTGATCGACCGTTCCGGCCAGCTGGTGGTCGCACCGGTGCACACCAGCGTGGTGATCCACCCGACGGCGTTCCTGATCGCCGACAAGTACGCCCTGTGGGGCGCGCTGGACCGGGCGGGCGATCCGATGATCGAGCTGAAGTACCGGAACCGGGGGGACGTACTGGCCGAGATCGATCGGCGGCAGACGGACACCCGCCCGGTTCTCTGAGTAGGGTCGAATCATGGAGTTCCGTCATCTCGGCCGTTCCGGCCTGCTCATCAGCGAGATCGCCTACGGGAACTGGATCACCCACGGTTCCCAGGTCGAGGAGGATGCCGCGGTCGCCTGCGTGCACGCCGCCCTCGACGAGGGCATTACGACATTCGACACCGCGGACGTGTACGCCCAGGGCCGCGCCGAGGAGGTGCTGGGCCGAGCGCTCGCCGGCCAGCGCCGAGCCGGCCTGGAGATCCTGACCAAGGTGTTCTGGGCGACCGGGCCCGGCCCGAACGACCGCAGCCTGTCCCGCAAACACATCATGGAGTCGATCGACGCCTCCCTGGGCCGGCTCCAGACCGACTACGTCGACGTCTACCAGGCCCACCGCTACGACTATTCGACCCCGCTCGAAGAGACGATGCAGGCGTTCGCCGACGTCGTCCGCCAGGGCAAGGCGCTCTACATCGGCGTCTCCGAGTGGAACGCCACCCAGCTGCGGGCCGGCTGGGAGCTGGCCAAGGAGCTGAAGATCTCGCTGATCTCCAACCAGCCGCAGTACTCCGCGCTGTGGCGGGTCATCGAGGCCGAGGTGGTGCCCACCTCGATCGAGCTGGGCATCGGCCAGGTGGTCTTCTCCCCCATCGCCCAGGGCGTGCTCACCGGCAAGTACGAGGTCGGCAAGCAGCCGCCGGCCGGTTCGCGGGCCACCGATGAGAAGTCCGGTGCGAACTTCATCTCCCGCCTGATGGGCGACGAGGTACTGACCGCGGTCGCCGAGCTGAAGCCGCTGGCCGAGCAGGCCGGTCTGTCGATGGCCCAGCTCGCCGTGGCCTGGGTGCTGCAGAACCAGAATGTCTCCGCGGCGATCATCGGCGCGTCCCGCCCGGAGCAGGTGCGGGACAACGCCGCCGCGTCCGGGGTCAAGCTGGAGGCCGATCTGCTGAAGGCGATCGATCAGGTGCTGGACCCGGTCGTCGAGCGCGATCCGGCGAAGACGGTCAGCCCGGCCCGTCGCCCCTGACGCATTTGCCGGGGGCGCCCCTTCGGGCACCCCCGGCATCGTCCGCGGTCAGACTCCGATGTCGGCTTGCGGTCCGGAATACTTCTCACCAGGGCCGATACGTCGGCAGCCTCGTCCAAGGTGTACGGGTAGAAGTCGCTCGGCGTGAACGCCGCACCACCCGTAACCTGCTTGCCGGTGCTGTTCACCACGATGCTGCCGCTCTGCTTGAGCTGCCCCTTCGCGGTGTCGTCGATGTTCCACAGGTGCGCTTGCTGATGTTCACGGTGGTCCTCCGTGGGACGAGCTGGACCGGCGTTGATTCCGACCGGCACGGCCTACGGCGCATCCGTGGCGCTGGAGGTGGGAGCGGGGGCCGACTCGGTCGGTGCCGGGCCGTCGGTGGGCCGGGTCTGGCCGGGGCCGCAGGGTCCCGAGCCGGTGGGGCGCGGGCCGGGGCGCGTGGGGCGATCGACCGGGACCGAGGCGGTTGGCGTCGGCTCTGCGGTCGGCTCTCCCGTCGGCTGCCCGGTCGGCTCACCCGTCGGCTGCCCGGTCGGCTCACCCGTCGGCACTCCCGTTGGCACTCCCGTTGGCTCCCCGGTCGGCGGCACTCCCGTCGGCTGCCCGGTCGGCTCACCGGTCGGCTGCCCAGTCGGCCCTCCCGTCGGCTGCCCGGTCGGGCCGCCGGTCGGCATCGAGCACGGCGGTGCGGCCGCCGGGGTGGGGTTGGTGGCGGCTCCGGAGGTCAGGGCTGTGAACGTCACGGCTGCCATGGGCACGACGACCATTGCGGCCAGCGCAGCCGGCCACTTCTTGATGTTTCGCACAACATCTCCTCTTGGGGGAGTACAGGCCAGGACAGACCTGCTGGGAGCGGAGCAGCCACGTCCACGGGGACGGCACGCGGCCAGGACAACCGGCGGACACACACGAGGCAATGGGGGTTGGCCTCGTGTCGGGACGTGCCGAAGCGGTGCGGTAAA
>DASWMR010000048.1:0-2775 GCA_036399635.1 Actinoplanes sp.
CGCCGCACGGCGCACCATTTCGATTTACATCGTTGATTGTCGATGTGTTAACGACTCGTTTCATAGAAAGCGCTTACTACACGGCTCTACCACCGAGGAGCCGTCGGTAATGAGGAGAACCCATGTTCGAGCACCAGAAGCCGACCGGACCCAGCCGGCGGACCCTGCTGAAAGCCGCGGGCGTCGGCCTGGCCGGCGCCGCGATCGGCGGGGCCGCAGTCGCGACCGCCCCGTCCGCCTCGGCGGCGGCGATCGTCCACCCGGGCCTGCTGCACACCTCCGTTGACATCAACCGGATGGCCACCCAGGTCGCCGCCGGCGCGCAGCCCTGGACGAACGGCTGGGCCAAGCTGACCGCCAACGCGCACGCGGCCAACACCTGGACGGCCAAGCCGGCCGCCACCGTTTACCGCGGCACCGGCACGGCGGAGAACTACGGCCAGCTCTACAACGACATCGCGGCGGCCTACCAGAACGCGTTGCGTTACCGGATCACCGGCATCACCGCCTACGGCAACTGCGCCCGCGACATCCTCAACGCCTGGTCCGCCACCCTCACCAAGATCGATGGCACCTCCGACAAGTACCTCGCCTCCGGTCTCTACGGTTACCAGATCGCCAACGCCGCAGAGCTGATCCGCGGATTCAGCGGCTTCGACCTGGCCCGCTTCCAGACCATGCTGCGCAACGTCTTCTACCCGATGAACAACGCCTTCCTGCTCAACCACAACGGCAACGTCGTCACGCACTACTGGGCGAACTGGGACCTCTGCAACATCGCCTCCATCCTCGCCATCGGCGTGGTCTGCGACGACCAGGCCAAGATCGACCAGGCGGTCAACTACTTCAAGAGCGGCGCCGGCAACGGGTCGATCAACCACGCCATCCCCTATGTCTACGACTCCCAGGGACTCGCCCAGTTCCAGGAGAGCGGCCGCGACCAGGGCCACGCCACCCTCGGCATCGGGTTGCTCGGCACGATCTGTGAAATGGCCTGGAACCAGGGCATCGACCTCTACGGCCTCGACAACAACCGGATCATGAAATGCGCCGAGTACGTGGCCAAGTACAACCTCGGCGGCACCGTCCCGTACACCTCGTACACCTGGGTCTCCGGGCCGCCCGGCGCCACGACCAGCACGGTCCAGTCGGTGATCTCGGCGACCGGCCGCGGCGAAATCCGCCCGATCTGGGAGCTGATCTACAACCACTACGCGGTCCGGCGCGGGCTGTCAGTGCCGAACGTCGCCGCGTTCGCCGCCAAGGTTCGCCCAGAGGGCGGCGGCGGCGACTACGGGCCGAACAGCGGCGGCTACGACCAAATGGGCTTCGGCACCCTCACCGCAACCAGGTAGACCCGCCGCCTTGCCCGCTCACCCTTCGGTCGCGGGCAGGCGGCGATCGGCCACCTCGACGACGTGCCGGGCGGTGAAGCCGAGCAACCGCTCACCGGCCGTCAGGTCGATCGGCACTGTGCGGCCCGGCAGCGGGCAGCACACCGGTGTGCCGGGATGGAAGGCCGCGATCAGGTCCTCGGTCGCGTACGGTGCCAAGATCTGTGGGGCGGCGACGAACACCCGGTGGAACCCCGCCGCCGGTACGGTGAGCGCCCGCCAGGTGACCTCGGCCGCATCAAGAACGTGCAGGTAGGCCCACGAGTCCATCGCCGCGGAACCGGGTGCGGAGATGGTCGCCGTCAGGCGCTCGGCGATCCGGTGGTCGTCGCCGACGAACGGGAACCGCAGCGCGATGATCGTGGTTCCGTACCGCCGGTTCATCATCGCGGCGGTGGACTCGTCGACCTGCTTCGAGAGGCTGTAGGGATCCTCGACTTGCTGCGGCGTGTGCTCGTCGAGCGGGTAGCGGTCGGGGTGCAGCCGGTGCGGGCTCCACGAGATGCCGAGGATCGAATAGCTGCTCGCGATCATGACACGCGGGATCCCGGCACGACCGGCCTCCTCGAGTACCGCGAAGGTGGCGAGAGTGTTGCCGCCGAACACATCGATCGGTGCGGCGCCGAGGGGCGACGGCCGGGCCGCGAAGTGTGCCACCGCCTCGACGTCCGGCAAGGCGGCTCGGACTACCGCGGGATCCCCGGCATCGCCGACGACCACCCGGTCCGCGTCGAGGTCACCCGGATCCTCCAGCACCAGGGCGGTCACCCGTACCCCCTGGGCGCGCAACCGGCCCACCACGGCCCGGCCGATCAGGCCCGCCGCCCCGGTGACCAGGACTCGTCTCATGGTGCCTCCAGGCTGCCGTCCGGCCGGCGCACCTGCGCCGTCCAGCGATCGAACAGGAACTTGGTCGGCGGGAACCGGGCGGCCGCCTTTTCGTCCAGGTCGACACCCCAGCCGGGCCGGTCGGACGGCATCAGGTGGCCGTCGCGGACCACCGGGGTGCCGGCGAACACATCGTGGGTGGCGTCGCCGTAGACGTACGACTCCTGATAGCCGAAGGCGGGGCTGGAGATGTCGACGGCCAGGTTGGCTGCCACGCCGACCGGCGAGATGTCGCCCGGCGAGTGGAACGCGGTGCGCACGCCGAGCAGCTCGGCGAGCGCCACCAACTTGCGGGTGGGGGTCAGCCCGCCGACCGATGACGTGTGCAGTCGCAACAGGTCCACGCCGCCGTCGCGGATCAGGCGGACCGCGTCCGGGACCGAGCCGATCTGCTCCCCCACCGCGATCGGCACCGGCGCCGCGGCCCGCACCTCGGGCAGCCGGTCGTAGTACTCCGGTGCGATCACGTCCTCCAGGAACGACAGCTGGTACG
>DASWMR010000049.1:0-5171 GCA_036399635.1 Actinoplanes sp.
ACGCCCCCGTGCCGTGCCCGCCGGCGAACCGTGCAGCCCCTGTGTCGTACGCCCCCGCGCCGTGCCAGCCCCCGTGCCGTGCCAGCCCCCGTGCCGTGCTCAAATGCCGTTGCGACCGTTTCTCAGGCGACCGCGACAATGCCGTTATGCGACCGCCCTCAGACGACCGCGATCTCGTGGTCGTGGGCGGTCATCATGTCGTGGTCGACCAGCCCGACCACCTCGGTCAGCGAGCGAACCGTCCGCCCGGCGAAGTTGGTGTCCGCGTCGAAGACCAGGTGATTGGCGAGATCCGGGGCCGCCAGCCGGACCGGGGTCATGCCGACCGCGGCCGCGCCGGTCAGCTCGTGGCTGCCGCCGTCGCCGACGTAGAGGCATTCGCTCGGCAGCACGCCCAGCTCGTCACAGGCCGCCAGATAGATCTGCGGATCAGGCTTGCAGACCCCCAGGTGTACGGAATAGATCGTGGCGTCCAGCAGAGGCGCGACCGGAAGGCTCGGCAGGAACGCCGGCAACTCGTGCGTGCAGTCGCTGATCAATCCCGTGGCCAGTCCACGCCGCTTGATGGCGGCGAGAGCGCTGACCGCGTCGGCGCGGAGCCGGGTGTCCGCTTTCAGTGCACTGATCCGGGCTGGTACCCCGGCGAGCACCTGGGCGGTGCGGGGGCGCCCGCCAGCCTGCTCGATCACCCACCGTAGGGTGGCCTCCGCGGACCCGTAGCGGCCCCGGGCACGCGCCCGGAACGTGCGATCGAGAACACCGATCACCGCGTCCGGATCGAGCCCCAGGTCGCGGGCGAGGTCGGCATGTTGAGGCCCGCGCTGCACTGAGCGAGTCAACGTGCCAAAAAAGTCAAACACGACCGCACGGTATGCGGGCATGGTAAATCAGCCTCCCGGGCATCGAGGGGTTAAAAGGGGCGGAGAACTCGGTGACACTAGCGATTGCTTCACTTTCCGTTCAATAGCGGGCGGCAAACTGTGGCGCACGAGTACGCAAGAAGCGACGGCCAGGGATGAATGCCCGTTCACCAGGCCAACGGCCCGGATTGCCAACCCTGCTGGCATTGATCATCGCCGTCCTCGCCGTCTCCTCCTCCGGTCCCCTCATCGCGTTCGCGGCCGCTCCGGCCCTGGCCATCGCGTTCTGGCGGAACGGTTTAGCGGCTGTCGTGCTCACTCCGATCACGTACGGCCCACGCCGCACCGAGATTCTCGGGGCCGCCCGCCGGGACGTCTGGTTCTGCGTGTTGGCCGGACTCACCCTGGCCATCCACTTCGCCACCTGGATGCCCAGCGTTCAACTGGGCTCGGTGGCCACCGCCACCGCGCTGGTCGCCACCCAGCCGGTCTGGCAGGGCCTGATCGCCGCGCTGCAGGGCCGCCGCCCGCCGCTGGCCGGCTGGCTGGGCATCGGCCTGGCAGTGGCCGGCGCGGCCTGGGCCACCGGCGCCGACATCGGCGTCTCCGGCCAGGCGGTGCTGGCCGACGTGCTGGCCCTGCTGGGCGGCATGGCGGCCGCCGTCTACACGGCGCTGGGCGAGCGGGCCAGGGTGCGGCTGAGCACCACGACGTACACCTGGATCTGCTATAGCACCTGCGCGGTCGTCCTGCTGGTGGGGTGCCTGATCGCCCGGATCCCGCTCACCGGTTACGACGGCCGCACCTGGGCGGCGATCATCGCCCTTGCGGTGGGGGCTCAGCTACTGGGCCATTCTATGTTCAGCTACGCCCTGCAAACCACGTCAGCAACCACGGTGAGCGTGCTGATCCTGCTGGAGGTGCCCGGCGCCGCCCTGCTCGCCTGGGCCTGGCTGGGCCAGACACCGCGTCCGGCGGCGCTGCCCGGCCTGATCCTCCTGCTGGCCGGGGTGGCGGTGGTCGTCCTGGGCGCCGCCCGCGCATCCCGTCCGAGCGTGTCTCCCACCCTCGTCGACTGAGAGTCCCGGGCGGGCGTCGCTGGTGCGTTTCCGGTAAGTCGCCGGGGCGGCTCGCCGGTCGCGGGGGCGCCTCGCTCGTTGAGCCGATCGGGGCGCCGCCCTTGGCGGAGACGACCGGGGCGGGGTAGAGAGGGAGAATGCGTTGGATCACTATCGATTCCGGATCGGCCCACTGCTGGCGCTCGGGATGGTTCTCATGATCGGTGCCTGCGGCGATTCCGATCAGACGCCCGCCGACGAGCCCGGCCTGACTGGCGGCTGGAGCACGGCCGGCTGCGGGGTGGCACGCGTCGCTGAGCACGTCACGATCGGCGGCGTACAGATGCCGGTCACCCCGGCCAAGCTGAGCGAAGTGATGTCCCGAATCGACCAGGCCGGCCAGGCGGACTTCCGCGACAGCTTCGCCGGGCTCGAGGTCGACGAGGCACGCGTACGCGCCATCGTCTACCGCGTCCCGTCGGCGACCTTCGACGATTTCATCCGGCGGACCGCCGAGGACGTCTGCATCGTGGTCCGCGACACCGCGCACACGGCCGTGGACCTCGCGTACTGGCACGACCGCATCCTGGCCGACCTGGCCTACTGGACCCACGAGGGCATCCGCATCGTCACGGTCGGCGCCCGCCACGACGGCTCCGGCGTCGAGATCGGCACCCGGGACCTCGCCCGCGCCCGGGTCGAGCTGCCGGCCCGCTACGGCACGCGCGCCCCGCTGCTCTTCGTCGAACAGGGCCCGGTCCGCCCCCTGACGTCCCCGTCCCCCGGCTGATGCCGCGCGAGCTGCTGGCCGTCATGTCGTGTCCGCCACGTAGGCGACGATGTTTGCCCTTGCCTGTTCCAGGGGGCAGGATCGCCGCATGGTCTTCGACGCCCGTTCCGCCGCTGGCAGCCGCTCCCGCCGCGATGCCACCCGCCCCGCGGCCGGCCGGCGGCCGCGCCCTGCCTCGTCGGATCCCAGCGCCGAGGCGGAAGTGACCACGCCACCGGAGCCGGCCGCCGATGAGGCACCCGTGACGCTGCGCCTGGACGGCAAAATAGCGCTGGTCACCGGGGCCGGAAGCCCGGACGGGATCGGCTACGCCACGGCCCGCCGGCTGCGCGACCTGGGTGCCCGAGTGGCGATCGTCTCAACCACCCGGCGCATCCACGAGCGGGCCGCCGAGCTTGGCGTCACCGGCTTCGTGGCCGACCTGACCGACGAGGCCGAGGTCGGCGCCCTGGCCGACGCGATCATCGATCAGCTCGGCGACGTCGAGGTGCTGGTGAACAATGCCGGCCTGGCGAGCCGGGCCAGCCCCGAGGTGCTGCGCCCGGTGGCCCAGCTGACCTACGACGAGTGGAAGTCCGAGATCGATCGCAACCTCAGCACCGCGTTCCTGTGCAGCCGAGCCTTCCAGGGCGGCATGGCGGAGCGCGGCTGGGGCCGGATCGTCAACCTGTCGGCCACCGCCGGCCCGGTGAACGCCCTACCCACCGAGGCGGCCTATGCAGCGGCAAAGGCCGGCGTGGTCGGCTTGACGCGGGCCTTGGCGATGGAGCTGGTGGCCGACGGCGTGAACGTGAATTGCGTGGCCCCCGGCACGATCTACACGGCCGCCTCTACGGTGACCGAGATCAAGCAAGGCCTGGGTACGCCGATAGGCCGCCCCGGAACCCCCGACGAGGTCGCCGCGGCGATCGCGTTCCTATGCTCACCCGCCGCGTCGTACATCACCGGCCAGATGCTGGTGGTCGACGGCGGCAACAGCGTCCGGGAGGCCGAGTTCCGCTAGCCCGCCAAGCTACGTCTGGAGGCGGCGGAGCGGGCCGACTAGCGCCGTTGAGAGGCCGACTTGCGCTTGCCGTCGCCGCGAGCAAGGTCTGGAGGCGGCGGAGCGGGCCGACTAGCGCCGTTGAGAGGCCGAGTTGCGCTAGCCCCGCCGCAAGCTCGACCAGCGCCGGAAACTGGCCAACCTCTTCATCCGGCGGCTGGGCCGGTCGAGCCCGCTGGGTCAGGCGAGCTTGGTCAGGCGGCCGACGGCCCGCTCGACGGCCAGGCAGCGGTCTTCGACGTAGTCGATGCCGGCGCTCTCGGCGATCTCGCGGGCCTCGGCGGAGACGATGCCGCTCTGCAGCCAGACCGCGGGCGCGCTGATTTCGACCGCTTGCCGGACCACCTCGACGGCGTCGCGTGCCGGGCGGAAGATGTCGACCAGGTCGATCGGCTCGCCGATGTCGGCGAGCGTGCGGAACGCCTTGACGCCGAAGACCTCGTCGACGAACGGGTTGACTGGGATGATCCGCCACCCGTACCGGAGCATCTGGAGCGGCACCGAGTGCGCCGGCTTCGACGGGTCTCTCGACGCGCCGACCACTGCGATGACCGTAGCGTCCGCCAGGATCTGCTGTGCACTCCGCATGATGTCGACTTTAGCCACGCCGGCCGCCGTCGACCTGCCCGCTGTCGACCTGCGTGCGGCTGACCTGCGCGTGCCACCGACCTGCGTGCGTTGCGGACCTGCGCGCGTTGCTGACCTGCGCGCGTTGCGGACCTCGGGCGTTGCTGGCTGACGCCGGTGCAGGGCGGAGCAGGATTTAGAGGAGGGTCAGCTGTCGGGGCTCTTCGGGGGTGACTGGTGGCTCCTTGCTGTCGGGTAGGTCGGACACGGCCCGGGCCTGGCGGGGGTCGGACCGGTGCAGACCGTGGCGGCGGGCGGCCATGCGCACGCGGGCGGTCACCTCGCTCTGGTAGGCCTGGGGTAGGTAGGAGCCGGCGCCGAATAGTTCGCGGTAGCGCGGCGCCAGGGTCGGGTGGGTGCGGGTCAGCCAGGCTGCGTACCACTCGCGGGCGCCGGGGCGCAGGTGCAGCGGGAGGGGCGTCACGCTGGCGGCACCGGAGGCGGCTATCGCGGCGACTGTCTTGTCGATCGACTCGTCGGTGTCGGTGAGGCCGGGCAGGATCGGGGCCATCAGCACGCTGACCTCGAAGCCGGCGTCGGTCAGACGGCGAACCACGTCGAGTCGGCGGCGTGGGCTCGGGGTGCCGGACTCGACCGCCCGCCACACGGCCTCGTCGATGAAGCCGACCGAGACCGCCAAACCGACGCGGGTCACCTCGGCCGCCTGCCGGAGCAGCTCCAGGTCGCGCAGGATGAGCGTGCCCTTGGTCAGGATGGAGAACGGGTTGGCCTGGTCGCGCAGCGCCGCCAGAATCTCTGGCATCAGGCGGTAACGGCCCTCGGCGCGCTGGTAG